>NZ_JBYQFK010000033.1:0-52066 GCF_057837305.1 Lysinibacillus sp. RU7
TGTTTTAGTTCTTCTATATTCATTTAACATATATCGATTGTATCAGTTCAATTATGAAACTGCAACTTAAATACATTAAAAATTCAGATAATTAGAGCGCCGGTTTTGGCGCTCCTTATCTGACCTCACTTTCATCCCAAGCCTAAAGGCAAAGGCTTTCCTGTTCGGAAAATCTGTAAAACATTTATACTGCGATGCGCTTCTGCCTTATAAAATAATTCCATTCCCTTATCAGATGCTGAAATTCGGTAGCCAGTCCACCGATCTGTCGTTGGCGCAACCTTTATTATACTGTGATACAGAATTTTAATTTTAAATGGTCCACCTTTAACTAATAGGTAATCTTCATGTAAAACATACTTCACAGAAATGACGTACCACCATACACAAATGGCTGAAATGAGAAACATCGTAGACATAATGATGACAATTGATAATGATGTTATGAGGGGAAGCAGTGTGATAGCCCCCATTATCCAAATCATTAAGAATATAAATAGTGTAGAAAACATATCTACTTTTGCATGATAAACCATCACGTCAAGCACACCTTTCTTGCGATATTTGTACAAATATTTCACAAAAAACGCTAGCTATTACTGGGCAATAAAATCCGTCCGCCTTTTATATTAAATATCTCTACGTTAAGTCGCCGCTGCAGAAGCTGCTGCTTGGTCAGCTTTCACACAATCAATTGCGATCACGAGGGAAATAATGATCGTTTCCATTTGTTCATCCATGATTTGAACTTGATAGCTATCGCCCCAAGTGAACCACTCCTTGCTCACTTTCCCAATCACTTCACCATGCTGTAACACCTGAAAATTCATATCCCACCAGTTCCCTTGTACCTCAATTCCTGCTGCATCAATCGTATAGCGTGCTTTCAAAAACGAAAACTCCTTCTTAATCGTCAGCACCTCTCGACCATTCACCTCAACAAAAAACTTCGGTAAAAAGCTAAACACCTTTTTTGTAATAAGGGCGACTTCCTCCCTTGCAGCATTCATAATAGAAAACGTCTTTGGAATTTGCAGAAAACTACCCTCCACGTAATAAACGTCATTCTCCTGCTGGTCCTTTACCGTAAATTTACCGCTTAGACTAAACACCTTCTGTTTAATATACAGTTGCTTCACATTACCCCTCCTCGTAACTTGCTAAAGAATTGATTTCATATAAAAAATACTTTTATTATAAGGTTCTTCTTAATCGATCAAGTGAACTTTAATACTTTACCAAAATACAATTCTTTTATTACTAAATAAAAATTAGTTTCATTAACTCCACCACATGGCCAAAACAAATAATGACCAGAGAGAAGTAAGTATGCTTATAAAACCAATGACCAAGAAATATACACCGATTTTATTTTTATCAAATATTTTCTTTTTACTGGCGATATAGGTTAATACAATTGTGACTAAATACAAGAAAACGCTTGTAGCGGTTAGTATAGTTAAATAATATACAGGTGCTACTGAAGCCATATTTTCATTCATAAAATAAGCAATATCCTGACCAAATATTCCGAATATAGTCGCTAAAGTCAGGCAGCTAAATATAAGAATATTAGATTTTACCACTACCCCTACCTCCGCATTAAACACAGTTTTGTTCAACAAGAACTATACGCCGCATTTTACTTTCTGACACTATCATACATTATTTTCTAAAAGATTACGCTACTTGAAAGATAATTCCAACGAAACTCTTAATATCACAAATTTCCAAATCAACTCAACGAAACCATATTTTAATAATTGATATAGTCAACCAAAGTAATAGATAATGATGTCGTTAAAAATCTATTACAAAGGAAGATGATAATGAAGCATAAATTAAAAAAATATTTATTTGTCCCCGCTATGGTAACTGCATTATTAGCTTCTCCATTTAGTGCTGTTGCCTCAGTCAATGACATCCACATGTCATATTTATATGGCGAAACTACTGATACCTACATAAAAAATATAGATTCAGCTCAAGGTGCATTAAATACGGCTACCCCTTTATTTTACGAGTTAAACGCTGACGGCAGTCTGAAATCTTTAATAGATCAGAGTTTAATAAAAGAATTACATAATCGGGGATTAAAAGTAGTGCCATTTATCTCTAACCATTTTGATCGTAAATTAGGTCAAATCGCCATGCAAAACCGAGAAAAGTTATCCACTCAACTCGCGGATTCGATCGTGAAAAATAATTTAGATGGGATCGATATCGATATTGAAAATTTAAACTATACAGATAAAGAAGCATTTACAGATTTTATTCGATTATTACGCGAGAAAATGCCTCAAGATAAAACCGTATCTATAGCGGTTGCTGCAAATCCGAATGGATGGACAATTGGATGGCATGGTTCATATGATTATTTAAAACTAAGTGAGTATAGTGATTACTTAATGGTAATGGCCTATGATGAAAGCTGGAATGGTGGTCCGGTTGGTCCTGTCTCGAGTTTATCTTTTGTTGAAAATTCGATTAAATATTTATTAAAACAAGGAGTAAATTCGAATAAAATCGTTTTAGGCCTTCCTTTTTATGGTCGAATTTGGAAAGATAGCGAGAAAATCGGGGGCTATAGTGTTCCGAATAAATCTGTAAAAGGTATTGTGGATAAACATAATGGAAAATACTATTTTGACGATGCTTCCAAATCGCCTTATGCTAAATTCACAGTTAAAAGCAGTGATTCCCCCACGTATGTTGAGGGAAAAAAACTAACACCGGCGAATTATACACTATGGTACGAAAATGATTTATCTTTAAAATATAAATTAAGATTAGTAGAAAAATACAATTTAAGAGGAACTGGTAGTTGGGAATTAACTCAAGCAGATACAGGAATATGGACTTTTTATTCGGCTTGGGCAAATGGACAGCATCATTTTATCGATTCAGAAAATCATTGGGCTGAAAATGATATTATGTCCCTTTACCGAAAAGGCTGGATTAAAGGCAAAAACGAATACACGTTTGACCCAAACGGTGATTTAACAAGAGCTCAAGCTATTTCTATCATCGTAAACGCAATCGGTTTAAACAAAACAAACGAAACAGTACCGAACTACTTTAAGGATGTGCCAACGAACCATTGGGCAAAACGGGCTATTGAAATTGCACATAAATACAATATTGTCAACGGAACGAGTGCAAACAGATTTGAACCAAATGCCAAAATTACAAGAGCCCAATTTACAGCTATACTATCAAGAGTTTTAGATTACCCAATAAATAATACGACGGAATCACCTTTTTATGATGTACGAAAAGATCATTGGGCGTATGTAGATATTTTAAAACTAAGCAGCAAAGGCATTATTAGAGGAAAAGTAGACGGTGGATTTGATCCGAACGATCATATTAAAAGAGGGCAAATGGCCGCGATGGTAAATCGGGCAAGTGAAGATTTAGAAAAATCTCCAATGAAAAAATAAGTTCTCTCCCCATGAGGTAGACAGATGAAAAAATAAAATCTGTTTATCGAATTAACGAGTTCGGTTCAGAAGTACAAAACTTAAATAAACATCATAAATAACAATGAAATTAGCATCAAAATCGAACCGTATTTAACATTATAAAAAGCACAATAAAAGGCATCGTCAATAACCGCTGCCTTTTTGAACATTATAATAGGAGACCCGTCAGATTTATGAGGATTAACAACGTTAAGCAAAAAATTGTTCCCAAACGAGCTTTGTGTGCTTTTTTTCTTCAACTAACGGCGTAGTTTAGTTGAAGAAGCATGATAAGATTTAGTTAGAAAAGGGGGGAAGAGATTATATGAAATATACTTGTCCTTGTTGTGGCTATAAAACATTACCTGAAGAGCCACCAGATACTTATTATATATGTGGAATTTGTTATTGGGAGGATGATGGAGTTCAATTCTATAATCCAGATTCTGAAGGCGGAGCAAATGAAGTTTCGTTAAAGCAAGCACAAAAGAATTTTATTAAATTTGGGGCATCAGAAGAATGCTTTGTTGAAAATGTAAGAAAACCAAATGAAGAGGATATTAAAGACCCTTATTGGAAATCGTTTATTTAGAATAACGGTATTAAACTAAATGGCGCGATTGTTTAATACGTTTCATTTTTGCAGCAACTGGCGCATTTGTTGCGCTTGAAGCGAGATTTTCTTTTATTGGCGTATATGCACTCGGCTTTATCACCGCTTTCAGTGGAGGGGGCATTCGAAATTTGATTATTGTGGTCCCGATTACTGAACTTTAGGACCATGCCACCATCTTAACCGTGATTATGACGCTGACATTGATTGTATTAATACCACTGAAATGGATTAACCATTGGAGACGATGGTATTATTTTTTGATTCCATTGGGCTTGCTTCCTTTGGCTAGACTGGAGCTCCCCTCTTGAATTAACGCTAATCGTCCTAGTTGTGATCACTTTACGGATATCTGCTATTCAATTTCAGTGGCGGCTCCCACTCCCCTGCAACCTAAAAAATAAGTAGTAACATGCTGCTGTGTTCAAGTATGCTACTTATAAATAATTAAAGCCTAATTTTCTTCGTATTGTAAACGAGAAATTAGGCTTTTCTTTAAAATACTAGTCAGTGGTCGGTGCATTATAGCCTAATCTTAACCTCCGTACCGTCCTTAGCTTTGACATCTACTAGTACCATTCCCTTATAGTTTTTCAGTTCCTTAACGATAGGCTTTAGCGTTTTTTTATCTATTCGTGGAAAGGTAAAGTCCAATTTTTTTCTTTCGAAGTGCTCTTTTGCCCACTTGTTTGCACTTCGCTGAAAAAATGTTGAAGACACAATTGAAAGTACAATGTTTAAAATAGCATATGGAATTGGGATAGTAAACCGAACGTTCTTTGCTTTCACTTTTACATACATCATCAGCAAATCACTACTCAATGATGATTGAAACGGTATCCCCGTTTGCCGATTTAATATCAACAATTTGGCCATCTAACTCGTTTTCGATTGCTTCAATAATAAGGCTCATATCTATCTCTTTCACGTATTCTGCCGATTGCGGTATACTCGCCGCGATGCTGTGTCCAGCCACTAATACTGCCTTGACAAGTTTTATCGGTAAATTGACCGTGACATTGTCATTTTCAGCTGATACGACACGAATTTTTAGTGTCTTATCTAAATATTTAGTCGATTTTCCAACAAACTGATTACCTATTTCTTCTTTCTCTTTTAATACTTGAATCAGTTCTGATGCCTTATCCGCATCAAGCTTCCCTTCTTGAACCATCGTTAACACTCTTGCAATTTCCTCTTTCATGATCAATGCCTCCCTATTCCTCTTTTAAAAGCTTAATGGCTTCTTCTGGTGTAATTTCGCCATTTTCCAACATCGTGACAACTTTTTTCTCGTCTACTTTATTGTCATTCTTCTGCACATATCCAAGGGTTGAAATGATATCTGTTAGCTTGCCTCGAACTGTTGGATACGAAATCCCCAGTTCCTTTTCAACTTCTTTAATATTCCCTCTGCATGTTAAAAATACTTCTACAAAATGAAGCTGATCCTTTGATAAGGATGCCAGCTTAGATAATTCAAACTCATTTTCAATCGTCGTGTGGCAATGAGAGCAATGCAACTTTGTAATTTTCAATGTGTTACTGCAGACAGGACAATTTGTGATTACTTTATAAGCCATAATGAAATCCCTTCCTTTTAGTTAATTTGATTATACAACAAGGAATTGAAAATAAAAATAATTAAAATTAATTTTTTCAAACACAAAAATAAATAATGTTAATTTTAATTTCAATTTTATTGATTCCCCATTTTCATTATTGATTCAACCGACACCAGAACAGTCAAACAACAAGCAAAAAATGGAACTTATATCCTTTTCAATCGTATGAAGTAAGTGACATTAAAAGTGGAGGTAATGAAAGGAGGAGTTGAATTTGCTTAATAAGTTAATAGAACAAGCTAAGAACCCTAATGGAGTTTTAGATTCATTTATGTTAAAGATCATGAACTCTGCTCATATTGAAATGAACAAATGGGCTTTGGAGAAGATAAACATGAGAAAAGAATCTGTCATGTTGGATGTAGGCTGTGGTGGAGGAAAAACACTGCAATTACTGTCAAAAATGAATGCAGATGGGCAGATATACGGGATCGATTATTCCGAACAGGCAGTGAAAGATTCTATAAGAGCGAATAAATTAGATGTAGCAACAGGTAAAGTACACATTCAACAAGCAAGTGTAACGGACATTCCGTTTCCAGAAAACGCTTTTGTTATTATCACTGCTTTTCAAACACATTATTTTTGGTCGGATTTAGAAAGCAGTGTAAAAGAAGTTTTTAGAGTCCTGAAACAAGAAGGATGTTTCTTCATTATTGCGGAGATATACAAAATTAATTATCATATGAAAGCCTATAAAACACAGGAAGATATGGAGCAATTGTTAAAAACAATGGGGTTTAACACAGTAGAGTGTTATGTAAATCCAAATAAAAAATGGATATGTATTAAAGCGATGAAATGAGGTTGATACCGATCCCTACCTAGCGGATATTATTGAAAAGAAGTTTTATTCTACACCTGAAGTAGCTGGCTGGTTTGACATAACAGACGCACAGCTGCGTTACTATATTAAACCGTTTGAGCATTATATCTTCGATGATATGACGGACAACCCAACGACTGCGACGGTCATTCGGCTGAATCTCCGGTCGATCTTAAAGCTCCGGATGATTTTATTGCTGAAAGACGAGTACCGAGTAAAGGGTCTCAAGCGCCTACTCAGCATCGATGAAAACGGCTATATCGTCAAACAACCACCCGCTGCCACAACAGCACTCGCCCCACCAGATGAACTCGCCAATAAAGTCGAAGTGCTCAGTAACGTCCTACAGCAAATGATGCAAACCGGGCTTTTCAACATGCAACAAGACGATGAAAACGGCGCGATGCAAATTACACTCAACCAAGACTATCTCGCACAAAATACCCAATTACTTTCATTAGAATCCACCCAGCAGCTGAGCGCAATGCAGGAAAGAACAGAAAAGCTTACAGAAGAAAGCAAAAGCCTACAACAGCATCAAATGATCAAATCACGGATCACAGGTAGGAATAGTTATTAATCGGCAACATATATATACTATGCTACCGAGGTTAGTCGTTATTATAACGAAAAATGATGGTTCAATAAATTGGAGACATGACTTGCGATTTGTAAAAGAGACAATTTTAAATAATTAAAGGGATGAAGTTTTTAATTTTTATATTTATTAAAGATTAGACCTATTTATTTGGTTATTGTTTACAAATGTGTTGTGAAGTGATATCCTCCATACATACCAATAGTATGTATGGAGGCGGAAAACATAGCTCGAAATAAACATCCTGAAAAAACAGTTGAACAAATTCTTAGTATTTCGTATCGTCTATTTTTAAAAAAGGGGTATGAACAAACTACAATTCAAGACATTATTAATGAACTAGGAATGAGCAAAGGTGCAATTTATCATCATTTTAAATCGAAAGAAGAAATTCTAGAGGCAATTGGGGATAAGAAATTTGAAGATAGAAACGTATTTAGTAAGATTAAGGAGGCGGAGAATTTAAATGGTTTACAAAAATTAAAAAGAATCTTCTGTAACGAATTGGAAAGTATTGAAAAGCAACAATTTGATACAATAGCAAGCTCTTTATCGGATAATCCTAAATTCGTTAGTATGATTTTAAATGGTACTATGAAACGAGGCGTACCATTGTTTCAAGAATTAATAGAGGAAGGAAAAAAAGATGGTTCAATTCATGTAGAAGATAGTAGAAGTGCTAGTGAAGTCATATTGTTATTAATCAATGTTTGGATCAATCCAATGATAATTGGGAACAGTGGGGATGATTTAAAACGAAAAGTCTTATACTTTAAGCAGCTTACTGATCAAATTGGCGTACCATTTATCGATGAAGAAGTATTAGCTATCTTACATCGTTATTTAAACAACATACACAAATAATACACTGCCTTTGTAAAGGCGGTTTTCTCTTGAACATTTACATACCGTCAGTCGGTTTGATGCGTTGTCATTTGAAAAAGAATAGGAGGAACGAATTTATATGAAGCAGCATGACTTGTTTAAAAAAGATTTTACTTTATTAATTATTGGGCAGATTATATCTTTGTTTGGAAATTCAATTTTGCGTTTTTCTTTATCGCTGCATGTGTTGGACATAACAGGATCAGCTACTGCTTTCGGGAGTATTTTGGCAATTTCAATGGTTCCGACCATTTTGTTATCCCCTATTGGTGGTGTATTAGCAGATCGTGTGAATCGAAGAAATATCATGGTTTGTTTGGATGTTATAACTTCCTTAGTGTGTATCTTATTTGTCACACAAATCGGGAGTGACCATATTATTTTGTTAGTAGCGAGCATGATGATTATTCTTTCTATTATTCAATCAATATATCAACCTGCTGTACAATCAAGTGTTCCTATCATGGTAGATAGCAATCATTTGTTGCAAGCAAATGGCATTGTAGTGCAAGTGAACGCTTTAGCAAACTTTTTAGGACCTATTTTAGGTGGCATGCTGTATGGTTTTTTTGACTTAAAAGTGATTATTATAGTCAGTGCATTTGCATTTGGTATATCAGCAGCATTAGAAGCGTTTATTCATATTCCTTTTGTGAAGCAAGCATCAAATGGGAAGATATTTAATACAGTTTTTAGTGATTTAAAGCAAGCACTTCAATTTATTAGAAAGGATAATCCGATTGTATTTAAAATTTTATTAGTAATTGCAGGAATAAATTTATTTTTTTCATCAATGATCATGATTGGTTTACCTTATATTATAAAAGTACAACTTGGCTTGAGTTCACAACTATATGGTATTGCAGAAAGCTTCTTAGCAATCGGATCTATTGCAGCAGGGCTTTTAATTGGCTTAGTAGCAAAAAAATACACTATTTATAACGCTTATATATTTATTTTATTAGGTGGAATCGTTCTATTACCCATAGCCATTGTATCAGGTCTAAACGTGCATCCCATGTTTACTTACGTTGTAATTTGTATAAGTGCTTTTTTATGCTTAGCCTCTGTTGGGATTTTTTCGATTTTTGCACAAACATTTATTCAAAGTGAAACGCCAAATGAAATGCTTGGGAAAGTAAGTGCTATGATAGGGGCAATTGTGATGTGTTCTTATCCACTTGGGCAGTCTTTGTACGGTATTTTGTTTGATCGTTTTTCAAATCAAGTTTATCTCATTGTCTTTTTTGCGATTATTGTAGAATTATTTTTAGGGCTTTTGACAAAACAGTACCTGTCTAAACTCAAATCGAAACAGTTACGTGTAGCAAATGAATAACGAAAAAGCAAAGTAGTATACATGATTTGATTTTACTGCCTACAGAAGCAATCGTTTGGAATAAAGATGAATCAAAATAATAATGGGTTCGGTTGTTAAGTATAAAATGTAAAGGAAATTCAATTCGCAAATGTTATTAAGTATTAGCCCCTTCCCCTTAAAGTTAGCGTTTTATCATGTAGCTAATCTTAATTCATCTCTGCTTAGAATACGATAACCCAACACTTGCATTCGAAATCATCGATGATCTATTTGCTACATAAGATGAGTAGACTCCTTACAATAGTACCGAACTCAAACAACTGCTTGTCACAAAATATGACTTACATTAGGAAGCCATTGAGCGTGATGTGAAGCTCGTGCCAACAATATTCATTAACGGCGAAAAGCATTCATTTAAAGAACGCCGTGTGTACTCGGAATATCCTACTACCCTAAAAAAACTAAATGCCTAACGCGTAGTACCCCTCACTTCGAACACTCGGACAAATAAACTAAACGAGGGGCGATAAACTTTACAAAAAAGTCGAGCATTTTCGCAAAACTTTTCCGTTCTACGCAAATCGAAGAAGAGGCATTACTGCCGTATCGTGGAGTGCCTTGATTTACTAAATACCAAAAATAAAGCGAGCCATCATGAAATTTTTGAGGGCTCGCTTTTATCTATAAGCTTCTACTCGCAGAATCAGTTTTAATTAGGAACATACGTTAACATTTTTAAGGATGTTTGAGATGATTCATCATTAAATACTAAGTTATGCATACCATTGTCAGTCATAATTTCACTACTATATGGATAAACGCCCTTCATCATATTTTCCCATGCTTCAATTTCAATTTTTTGATTGATAAAGCGACAGGTTTTCGGAAAATAGAAACTTTCCCCATTTTAAAACGTATGTAAGGTGAGATGTATCGGTAAATATTCCCTCAATTAAAATAGCATTACTAATGTATTAATTTAAAATGGAATGGATGATTAAGTATGTTGAAAATCTCAATATTTTTAGCTGCAATTTTTCTTATTTCGTTTCTCCTATTATTTTGGTTTGTTCGCCATGAAAACAAAAAAGAAGAAAAAAAAGACAGTTTAATAACCTTAGCAATTGTTTCAGCTATATTTTCAGTAATTATCACATCCGTATTTGCATTTTTTCTGTTTATAATAATTGGTTCTACAAGTGTGATTGATAAAATATTTTCATTAAATCTAACTACCAATCAACTGTTATTAATCGGGATTTCCTTCCTAATTTATTGGCTTACAATTGATAATATTTTTGAAAAAGTTATTGGAGTATATGTTAGGTGAAAATGTCTTTTCCATTCTACTTTTAGCTTTTTCAAGGGTAATGTCGTTCTACATAATTGGAATAATACTAAAATTAACAGAATTCATAAACATGACCGTTTCGGTAGGCGTGCCTCTCATTTTCTTAGTGATTGATACGTTGTATTACTTCAAAAATAATAAATCATACATAAGCTAATATATTTTCTATATGAGTAACTAGGAGTTGTAAGTAATCTATATAGAAATTTTAACGAATGCTTTATTTCAAAAAATACGTCAATCACGCTTTGGGCAGTATACTGTTTTAATTTGTGTTCAACAATCGCGAAATGCAACCTTTTATTGTAAAATAAGTCAGATTACACAATGAAGTATTGTAAAAGGGAGTGGTCATCATTGGCATTTCATTACTAATTTTAATGGTTGTTGGCATTATTGCATTTTTAACGTTTATCATTCCTGCATTTATAGCTGTGAGAAAAGACAAGAAAGGAAACTCACCTCGAAAAACCTCTTATGTAATAGTAGGACTGTTGGTTTTGCACTGGGTATTTTACTTAGTGAGTGGTTATGCCCTGTTACCAACAAATATTGCGGATGCTGTGTTTATACCTATATGGTTGGCGTTATGCGTCGCAGGTGCAATCACAGCAGTCTATGAATTTAAAAACAATAAAGTTTTTGCTATTCCAGTTGCTGGCTTAACCATTATCAGTTTATTACTTTGTATTTTTAGCTATGGAATATCAAAGATGTAAATGGGATCCGAAAACTTCACTTTATTCAATTGCTGATAATTCGCTCTCTGTTACCCATTTATGATTTGTTATTTGCTCACCTGTTATAGAAGTAAAATCCACCATATAAACAGTCGTTTCTTCTGCTGAATCAATCGTGGCAGTTGCCCCGTGCATCCCTTCCATATGATCTGCATTCATCTTTACCTCTGTTCCCGGTTCTAAAGGAGCCTCGGCTACACCCTCTAATTCTTCGTGAATAACCCACTTATGATTTGTAATTGGTTCTCCGCCCATCGTTGGTGTGTAAGAGACGGTATATACCGTCGTATTATAGGCACCTACAACCGTTGCTTCAGCCCCCTTCATGCCTCCCATATGTTCTGATTGGATTATTCCTTTACTTCCAACAGGGAATGTCGGATTCTCAGCTGCTTTTAGCCCGTCTGGAATTTCACCTGAACTAGAATGATTCATGTTAGAATGGTCCATTCCATTCATGGGTTCATGATTTTGTGTTTCTTCTACGCTCCCCATGTTATGATTTGTCATTGCACTTCTCTCTTCTTGAGTTGTTTCATTTTGCAACGTTTCTTCCGTATTTTCTGCACATGCAGCAAGTGTTAATGAGGCAGATAACAACATCGTACTCATTATTTTTTTAGCTACCATTCTAATCCTCCTAATAAGCTCATTTCGATTAACTGCCACCCATTATAAACTTTGAATATGCAAAAATTATGCAGATAAGTATTTTTTATATCCCCCAATATATAATGGCATCAAAAATACCTAGGATAATCAAAATAACTCCTGCCAACCTTTGAATCGTTCCCCCTACTTTCACACTTTTTTTCATAATGAACCCTTTTACATCAAAGAACCAAATTAATGCTAATATGATGATAAGGGGAATAGATGTCGCAACACCAAAGATTACTGGTAGTACCAGTCCATAAGAAGTGGCTAGAACTATAGGCATTAACCAGACAAAAAAGAGAACAAACATCGTTGGACAGAAAGCAATGGCGAAGCTCGATCCAAGTAAAAAGGATCCTAACTTTCCTCCTTTAAAGCGCATAGGAAGATGCATCGTTAAACGATTTATAAACTTTAATTTTACAATGCCTAAAAGTACAAGTCCTGTAATGATTAATAATGGACCAATTATTTTACGAAATATCGGAAAGTATTCATTTATCTGTGTCTCAAATGGTTGTCCAAAAATCCATCCTAACAATCCTATTGACGTATAAACAGCAACTTTCCCCATAATAAAGGCAAGTATTTCTCCCCAATTGTTTTCCATTTGAATAGTACGATGACCATATAAAGTGATGGCACTCACATTTCCAGTTATTTGGCATGGAGCAACCGCACCAATTAATCCTAAAAGGAGTGTGACAATCATGGGAGAGTGTGCATATGAATTTAAAAATATAGAAATTGGTCCTGTTATTGTTTGGCTAATCTCAGACAATACACTATACATTTATGAAACACCTGCATTTTCTTATTAAATTAACTGCATCGTTGTAATACAAGTGCCGTCGTTTTCAAATGTAGAAAACTCAGACTTAACCATTTTCCCCTCATGTTCAATTTTTATTTGGTATGTTTGATTACGTGGTAGCCACAAGTCGATAAATCCGTTTGCTTGTGTTTGTAATATTTCATCCACTATTACGTTTCCTTCTGTATCTTCAATATATACGTTAAATTGTTCATTCCCCAATTCACCTTGACAGCCTGTTAAGCTGTGGTTTTCGCAAGGATGTGTTTCATTTATGTAAGGGGCAATCGAAACAAAAAACTCGTCTTCTGGTAGTTCATAAATTGTCTCGGTTCCGTCGTCACTCACAATTAATTCCTGAGATGTGATAGAAGCAGATTTGGCTTCGGTATTACGTACACTGTAATTGTGAACCATCTCTTTAATATCCTCTGTTTCAATTTTTACAGAAACATTTTCTTCATTTGTACTTTCCCCATTACAAGCCACTAATGTCATTGCAGCAAATAAAGTTACAACAAGCTTTTTCATTTGTATTCACCTCAAATTTTATAATAAAAATTTAACTCCATTTATAACCGATTCCCCAAACCGTTATTAGAAATTCCTCTGTTGGAAATCCTGCTTTTTTAAGTTTCTCTCTCAAATTCCGAATATGAGAATCCACAGTTCTGTTATCTGTCTCTGTCTCATATTCCCAGGCAATCTGTAGTAATTCCTCGCGTGTATATGTTTTAGTAGGTCTAGAAATTAATGCTTTCATAATATAAAATTCCTTCAATGTAAGTTGAACCGTTCTTTCCAAATACTTCAAAGAATACGTTTCCGTGTCTAAAATATAATCATTGTAAGCTACGGAGGTCTTACTCGTTTCATCAGAAGTACGTCGTAATAATGCATTTACTCTTGCGACCAATTCCCTTTCATCAAATGGTTTTGTAATATAGTCATCTGCTCCTGTATTCAAACCTTTGACTAAATCTATTTTATTGGTTCTTGCAGTAAGCATAATAATAGGCACATTTGAAAATTTCCGAATGGACTTACATACCTCCCATCCGTCTATTTCAGGCATCATGACATCTAGTAAAACCAGGTGCACTTTTTCTTTTTTTAGTATTTCGATTGCATGTTTGGCGCTCGTTTCCTTAATACACGTATATCCTTGAGGGATTAGAAATAATTCAACTAAATCCAACATCCTTTGTTCATCATCAACTAAAAGAATTGTTTGCATCATCAAACCTCCGACTATAACGTTATTGTAAATATGCTCCCTTCTCCTACTTTACTTTTAACATTAATGGTACCATCATGAGCCTCTACTAATTCTTTCACAACAGCAAGTCCAATTCCCGAGCCACCATATATACGTGACCTTGATTTTTCCACGCGGTATAGTTTTTCAAAAATAAACTCCAGTTCATCTGATGGAATCCCAATTCCTGTATCCGTTACAGAAATAATCGTTTCTCTTTCTTTATTATAGGCCTCTATAGTAACCTCCGAATTTTCATCTGAATACTTCAAAGCATTGTCCAATAGATTTAGCATAATTTGTTCCAATCGAATGGAATCAGCGTATATTTGGAAGTCTTTTTCACAAACAAGGTTTAGTTTCATTTTTTTTGTTTCATATGAAGGTGCAACAAGTTTATAAATATTTTCAAAAAATGGACGAGCCCAAAAGTATTGTTTAGATATCGTAAATGAAGTTTCATCAATCCTCGCTAAATCTAATAAATTTTTCACTAAATTCTTCATTCGCTCTGACTCTTCACCAATGATTTCAAGATAGTGATTTCGTTCTCCCTCACTTAACTCTTTTCTCATAGCTACTTTCGAATAACCAATTAAATAGGTTAATGGTGTACTTAATTCATGTGCAATAGATGCAAGAAATTCATTACGCTCACTTTTGAAATGTTGTAAATCATTAGCTAACTTCTGAATGGAACTTGATAATTCACCAATTTCATCTTTCCCCAATATAGGTAAGCTAACATTAAAATCACCTTTACTTAATTTCTCAGTAGCCTCTTTCATACGTATTAATGGTCTTGTCAAAACTTTAGATAATATTGCGTATACAATAAATAGCACAATAAAAATTGTCACTCCTGAGATAACAAAATGTAGATTCATACTATTAACCATTTGATTCATAGAATTTGTGCTTTGAAACATGAGGACATAGCCAGATTGATTTTTACTCACTTTATAAGGGTGCGCGCTCACAATATAAGGGGATCTTCTCCAATCTGAAACTATAACTTCATCTTTTTTATTATTAAGATCGTTGATTAAAAGGTTGTACTCTTCTAGCAACATGTAAGATCGATCAGAACTATTAATGATGTCACCTGTACTATTTGTAATTGCCACTTCTCTATTTTCATTTTTTTCCATCAAAATGATATGTTTTATTGTCATATCTGTAAAATTTTCAACAAGCACATCACGATGATTTGCGCCATTTGCTAGTAATAATGAAAATTCTTCCTCAACTCTTGTATTAATCATATTTTGATGAAGATAATACATAAGAAATAACTCTAATATTAGGACAACAATAAAAAAGTATGTTGCTAATTTTGTAGAGATTTTATTCAACTAAGAATTCGCCCCTCTCAGAAAAAAGTATAAACAATAAATATGAAAAAATTATGCAGATATTTAAATTACCTTTTATTTATTTCGTTTCATCATTAAAGTCTTATTAGTTTAATCATATAAAAGACGCAATTTAAAGCTTAAAAACCTTAGAATTAAGCTGGATTCTAAGGTTTTGTCGCCCATTGCATACGAAAAGCAATATTTCAAAACTTCACAGAAAACGAAGACCATATAATTAACCCCTTTTAACCTCACAAACGGTAACGCACTTAGCTTGAAAGCAAAATCTCAATTTTCCCTGTCCATTTTCTTGACATAGTATCAGGTCATGTTGGTTTGTAACAAAATTCAAGTGAAAAATTTTATCCACTCCTTATTTAACACCAAATGCAAAACCTCCATTTTGTAAAAGATCAAAATGGAGGTTTTCATTTTAGTTCAGCATGAGACTTTTATAAAAAAGGTTCATCATTTTCTAAAGTGGTGCTCTACAATCGGGTCCGTTTATTGAAAGTTGAATTAGCTTAACAACATTCATTTTTATTTCACAATGAATGCATCATCCATTCATGACATTGCTCTTTATCTCTAGGTCGCTCAGTCGATAGCTAGTTGAATTATTTTATTCGTAAGTTCACTGTCGGATTTAGTGAGTGGAACCAACTCATCGAAGTGATTACACTCCGGTTGAATCCAATACTCGCCCGGAAGACCCGCTGATTTCCAGGCAGCGTAGAAGTCATCCGACTGGCGCAGGAACTCGGAAGTCTGCTTACCACCTCTTGTTACTAGTAGTGGTGGAGCAAATTTGGGTAAATTAAGAATCGGGCTATTGCGCAAAATTTGGTCCCCAGTCAGCTGCAGGTAAGGCTGCACAAATGTGTACGGTAAGGGTTGAAGATCAAATAGTCCACTAATCGCACATCCACCACGTATGATATCGGGTGGTAATCCATAATCATTTTCCCAATCCGTTGCAAGTACCATTGCTACTCCGTGGGCACCCGCAGAGTGACCTGTGACAACTAATCGTTTGGGGTCTGCTCCGAAATCTGCAGCATGATTGTACGCCCAAGTAATCGCTGCACGATGCTGGCGAACAATCTCATCGATTGTAACAGCAGGGCATAAAGCATATGTAGGAATTATAACTGTAGCGCCTTGAGCCACAAGTCCTCGCGCGACAAAACTAAATTCTTTGCTTGTAAGCGTTCGCCAATAGCCTCCGTGAAGAAACACCACGACAGGTCCTCCTGGCTCACCGTGAAAAACATCTAGTCTTTCAGCTATTGTAGGTCCATACGGAATGTCTAGCGTGCAGTCCAGTTCTTCCCGAGCACTAGCACTCTCGCTTGCAAACCATTTTCCTATGGAGTTGAAATTAGATACACTTGCATCGATGTCATACTCTTGATTCAGCTCCTCTATTGAATTAAATACTCTACCTCCTGGTGTTTGATAAAAAGAACGCGTGTTAATTCCCGTATAAATACTCTCTTTGTTTAAGCTCAAAGTTTATCATTCCCTTTCAAATGAAGAAATCTCGTGAAGCTTTACTGTAGCCGTTATTTTTAATCCCACCCTAAATCATGAACGGGGGTTATACTTGTTATCATTTTTTGGGAATTAAATCACTTTATTCCCTTCTTAAACAAGAATAGCTGTAGTATCGCACCACAAATATGTAATTCTTTTTCATTACTCATTTATAATAACACAGCCCATATTTTAGCACTCTATACCACCAAGTTACGATTTTACGAATGCAAAAGAGCTACCTGTGTTCGGTAGCTCTTCATGATCACACTGTAATTTCTTTCTTTTTATATAGGCTTAAACGTTTTTCTGTAACATGGAACAGCACTTCAAGTAGTATACAAATCACCCAATAAACAACCGCTGCTACTAAGTACATTTCTAAGAAATTATAGCCTTGGTTCGCTAGCATTTTTGAAATAGCTAAAATTTCTACTACTTTTACTGCGAAGGCTAATGATGTTGATTTGATGAGGTTAATAAAAATATTCCCCATATTCGGTAACGCCATAATAATCATTTGCGGGAAAATTACGCGACGCAAGCCTTGCCATGTTGTCATGCCCACACTATGGCAAGCTTCCATTTGCCCCCCTGGAATCGAATTGATTGAAGCACGGAAAATTTCCGTCGTGTATGCCGCTGCATTCAGCGAATATACGACAAATGCATAAAATAGCGGTGAGACACTATGTGCATCCCAGCCAAGTGCCCATGATTCGTTTAACCAATCGACTACGACCGGTACGCCATAAAAAAAGACATACAATTGCACTAGTAATGGCGTGCCTCGGATAAATGACACGAAGACTGCTACCACTTCATGTAAAACACGCACTTTATATATACGGGCTAACGCCATCGCAAGCCCAAGAGCTGAGCCGATTAAAATCGCAACGATGGCAATCAGTAATGTAATCGGAACCCCTTTTAACACCTCGGGGACATGTTCAAGCGCAAATTGCCAATTAAAAACGGTCAATTTTATTCCCCCCTATGATTTTGCCACATTCACACGACCCTTTTTATATCGTGTTTCTAAACGATGAATTGTCACTTCAATGAACGCACAAACGGTCCAATAAATAATGGAAATGATGACATATACTTTAAACATCCCTAAGCCGTAGCTATTACCTATGATGATACGCGCCTGCCCCATAATGTCGAGCACCCCGATTGTAAAGGCGATTGTCGTATCCTTTAACAGTTCGATCGTCGTATTGCCTAAGTTCGGCAATGCTAACACAAATGCTTGTGGTAAAATAATGCGACGTAACGCCTGCGTATACGTCATGCCCACGCTATAGCATGCCTCTAACTGATCTGGTCCAACGGCCATATAAGCAGATCGAATCACCTCTGATAAATAAGCCGAAATATGTATGCTAAATGTAGCAATCGCAAAAACAAGTGGTGTTAAATCATTAATATAAATCCCAACGGCCGCCAATAGCTGCGGGACACCAAAATACACTAAAAATAATTGGACAAGTAGCGGTGTACATCTAGAGAAAGATATAAATACCGTCAATAACTGACACAAAACCGGGATTTGCTTAATCCGAATAATCGCAATGATTACCCCCAGAAAAAGCCCTAAAAACAACGATATAATCAGCATAAATATAGTTAAAGGAAGGCGAGCGATGAGCTGCGTAAATAACGCTCCCCATTCTGTTAAAGATGCATCCATTAGAAGCTCCTTTCTTATAAAAATAGAGAGCAGCGCATGCTCTCTATTTTGGATTAAAAGTTATATTGTTCTTTGTTGATGTATTCAACATCTTGGAAGAAGTCCACATCAAACCATTTTTTCGCAAGCTCTGAAAGTGTACCATCTTCTCTTAACTCATTTGTTGCTTCATTGATCGCTTGTTGAATATCTGTGTTATCTTTATTGTAAACAATATATACTGGCTCTTTTGATACAACGCCGCCTACCTTAATGTCTAAATTCATTTCTTCCTGAATCGCATTAAACGTGGACACATTTAAAAAGACAGCATCATATCTACCTTCTGCTAAACCTTTTAAGTTATCGGCATTCGACGGATTTTCAATCGTATCGATTTCGACCGCTTTATCTGGATTTTTCTCGTTATAATTGTTGAGAATGGTACGTAATCCACCACTTGGTGCCATTGGTGCTAGCTTTTTGCCTTGTAAATCTTCAAATGATTGAATATCTGTTGTATCCTCATGGACGATTAATGCCGTCATAGAATAACCATACTCCGGATCCCCATATAAAAATTTCTCTTCACGCTCTGGGTTTTTGAAAAACCAGTTAATCGCAAAATCGGATTTTTTCGTACTAACCCCTATTAAGTTACTTTCTTCTGCACCAAACTGATATTCAAATGTATATGTACCATCTAATTTTTCCTCGACCGCATTTAAATAATCAATATCATACCCGACTGGATTATTATCGCTATCTGTATATAAAAATGGTGGGTTTACTTCATCACTTAATGCCACTTTGATGACTTTTGCACCTGAGCTATTTGCTGTTGATGCCTCTTCGTCTGAGCTACATCCTACTAACATAGCTGCTGCGATGGATAAACTTGCCACGAACGTACCGAATTTTTTTAATTTCATTAATTTTCTCTCCCCTTTAAATAACATATTCTGGCTCTTTGCTTAATCGACGTAAAAACTGTTTTGTACGGTCCTTTTGAGGATTTAAAATCACCTCTTCTGGCGTACCTTCTTCAATAATGTGTCCACCGTCCATAAAGACAACATGGTTAGACACTTCGCGCGCAAAATCGATTTCATGCGTCACAACAATCATTGTAATGCCTTCTTTTGCAATTTCTTTCATCAGATTTAATACTTCTCCAACCATTTCAGGATCTAACGATGACGTTGGCTCATCAAATAAAATCACCTCTGGATTTAATGCAAGCGCTCTTGCTATACCGATCCGTTGCTGTTGACCACCTGATAAGCTCGATGGATACGCGTCTCGTTTGTGCAATAGCCCAATTTTGTCTAATAAGCGTTCTGCAATACTAATTGCTTCTGACTTGGAACGTTTTTGCGCCACAATTAAGCCTTCTACAATGTTTTCAATGGCCGTTTTATTTTGAAATAAATTGTAATTTTGAAACACCATCGCTGTATGCTGGCGGAGTTTTAAAATATCTTTTTTGGCTGGCTTTTTTACATTGATTTTCAGCGCATCACCAATTTCGATGATTCCTTCATCTGGTTTTTCCAAATAATTAATACAACGCAAAAATGTTGTTTTACCTGAACCTGAAGGACCAAGTATCGTTAATACTTCTCCTTTCTTTACTTGGAGGTCAATGCCTTTTAACACTTGGTGATTTTTGAAACTCTTTTTAATACCTGCGAGCTTAATCAAATTGCTCCCCCCTTCAATCGAAAATATTGATATTTCAGAAATATAAAATTAATCTAACACAACAATTCCTACTTGTAAAGTAGGTTTTTATGCATTTACCCCTAGATTTTTCTGAAGATTATTTGTATTATGAACTATAGAATTATTTTCCTATAAATTAACTATGAATTAACTATGAATTAAGAGGTGGATGGAATGGATAACTTACATGTCTTCATTAAAAATGAGGCACAGCAAGCGGTACTAACGCATTTACATGCGCTCCGTGAGACAATTACAACATTAGGAGAACAGGCAGATCGTGAAAATGGCTTTCCATATGACACGTTTGAAAAGTTATTAGATATTGGCTACAACAAACTCACACTCCCCAAACAATATGGTGGCGACGGCTTTGGGATTTATGACATGATTTTGTTCCAAGAAACACTAGCCAAATATGACGGACCTACTGCATTAGCGATCGGTTGGCAATTAGGCGTTGTCGGTGAAGTATACGCTAAAAAAATGTGGTCACCCGCACACTTAGCACAATTTGCTGAAGCCATTGTACATGAACGTGCCGTAACGAACCGCATTGTGAGTGAAGTCATTACCGGTAGTCCAACACGTGGTGGCCGTCCAGGTACAAATGCAACCCTCATCAATGGCAAATGGCACATTACAGGTCGTAAAACATTTACTACAATGTCTTATGCTTTAACACACTTTTTAACTTCTGCTTGGATTGAAGAAAAACAAGCAATCGGCTTCTTTTTAATTCCAAAAGATGTGGCAGGGCTGACAATTGAAGAAACATGGGATATGGTGGCGATGCGTGGGACAGCGAGTCATGATTTAATTTTAGAGGATGCTATTGTACCAGAAGATGCCTTAGTCGAAGTCAATGATGGACCAAGAAGCACTAACATCAACGGCTGGGCATTGCATATCCCTGCTGTCTATTTAGGTATCGCGCAAGCCGCACGTGATTACGCCGTGCAATTTGCTAGCACATATAAGCCCAACAGCTTAAATACGGTAATTGGCGAACTACCACATATTCAAGATAAATTAGGACAAATCGAATTAAAATTAAAGGCAGCGCGTTACTTTATTTATAGTGTCGCAGAAAAATTTGAGGATCCTAAAACACATGCATCGATTTCAGTAGAGCTCGGTGCCGCAAAACATATCGTTACGAATAGTGCGATCGAAATTGTAGATTTAGCGATGCGCATTGTCGGGGCGAAAAGCTTACAATCCAATAACCCGCTCAACCGTTATTACCGTGATGTACGCGCTGGTCTACATAACCCACCAATGGATGATATGACGATTACAAAACTCGCACAAGCAGCACTTGCTGAAGCAAAAACAGAGGAGGCATAACCGATGACAATTCAACTAAAAAATGATCAATTAAAATTAGGGCGTGATGATGCCCCAATTAAAGTAGAAGTATTTTCAAATTTATCGTGCCCAGGTAGTAAAATCTTTTATGATATGACAAAAGAAATTTTACCAGCACATATCGAGTCCGGTAAAATCCAATACATTTTAAAACTATATGATAAGCCACGTGAAGAGTTACTAAACGGTTTCTTAGTTCATCTATGCTTAGAATACGATAATCCAACACGTACATTCGAAATCATCGATGATCTATTTGCTACACAAGACGAGTGGATTCATTACAATAGTGCTGAACTTAAACAACTGCTTGTCACAAAATACGGCTTACACGAGGAAGAAATTGAAGCAAACACAGAACACAGCTTACAAGTCACATTAGAAGCTATTGAGCGCGATGTGAAGCTCGTGCCAACATTATTCATTAACGGGGAAAAACATTCATTTAAAGAGCGCCGTGTGTACTCGGAATATCCAGACTACATCGCTGCTGCTCTTGAGAAACTAAATGCTTAACTTCTAGCAATCGGACAATCAAACGAAACGAGTGTCGCTACACTACAGAAAACGCTGATTTCCACTGCACGCAAGACTTCAATCCAATTTTTCCGGACGGTGCGCGCCGGAAAAGTTGGATTTTAACTCGTGCTGGTCTTTCGTCTCCGCTCTCATCAACACATCTATTAAGTTAATTAATATTTTTCCCCATCATTACCATGCTGTTATAAGACTGAAACCCTCTCTTATGATAATAACCTTCTGTTCTATCTTCTCGTGAGGTAAATAATATAATTTCTCTAATTCCTCTTTTTATCAATCGGCTTTCGAATTCATGAAGTATTGTAGTACCTAATCCTTTATGTTGCAGATTATTTTTCACGCAAAACTCTACAATATGAAACAGTTTGCCATTATAAAATTGTTCTTCATTCCCCATAATCATTCCACATAAAGTTTCTTCTTCATAGGCTTTAAGTCCATAAAACTCTTGACCATTAATCATTTGCGATAACCTCTTTGACGCTGTGTCCATAGACCACTCATCGTTCCAAGGCGATGCATTAAATGTTTCTACATATAATGTAGCGAGTTCGTTTACATCGGATATATTTATTACTTCAAATCTCATAACAGTTCCCCCAATCATCGATAATTTACATAAAAAATCCATTAATTCTCGTAAAATGAAGTTTTAAAGAAGGGAAAATCGTGTTATTCTTAACCACGAGAGATTCCATCCTCCTCGTAATCGTTGGTATGTTAACTTACATTTTACATGAAATTTCCTTTTTAGTTAGTTTTATATGGTAAAAATCGGTTTATTAATAATAGAACTACAAATTTGAAGATGCTGATGAATGGTACGATCTATTATCAACAACCAAAATAAATAGAACATGACTCATCAAGTGTTACAACAACAATACATAGAAACTCAACTTATTCTTTTATCCAAACTAATAGGAATCATCCAATCTCCAAGATAAACACTTTTTATAATTGACTACAACGAGAACCATTGCCACTATCAAATAAAATACCATTGTAATTGTAAGCACCTGAAGTACATCTCCAGCTTGAATTGCTAAA
Organism: Lysinibacillus sp. RU7; assembly: GCF_057837305.1. Taxonomy (NCBI): domain Bacteria; kingdom Bacillati; phylum Bacillota; class Bacilli; order Caryophanales; family Bacillaceae; genus Lysinibacillus; species Lysinibacillus sp. RU7. The sequence goes on from NZ_JBYQFK010000033.1 coordinate 23,408, forward strand.
TAATAATTGAAAAATTGATGAATCATAATAGGAATGATTAGGTTATGATTCAAGTTATAAAATGCTGTTATGATGATCGATATAGCAACGATGGAGCACAAGAAGCAAATGATATATTGCACCAATTGTATTCCTGAGTAGCCCGACATAAGCCATAACGGTGCATGCCAAAAACCCCAAGCCACCCCAACAATAATGGCTGATTTTAACGGACTAAATTTCTGTTGTAATTCATTTAAAACAAATCCCCTCCAGCCTAATTCTTCTCCGAGTGGTCCGTATATCAGATTGTAACCAAATAAGATTAACAGCGTAGTCCACGAAGACGTTACTTGTTCATATACGGGGACCTTCCCCACTATACTTGTGATCATTACACTTCCTAAAAAAATAAACAATTGAATGAGAAAGACACACAATACTGTTGAAATTTTAATCCTTTCACTAAACTGGCTTTTTACAAAGCGCCATAGACTCCTTTGTGGATAAATTTTACGAAACATGATGCAGAAAATGATTGTAGATGTCCATGATGATAGCACTATTAATAGTGTTGCTACAGATTGGGATTTAAAAATGACCATGCATACCCCTATGACAACTAGAAAAACATAGAACAAACAATACGTCCATATAATGTATCTTTTAATCATTCCATTCAAATTAATCGCCTCCTATAAATTAAAAAACCAACGGAACAATTTTTGGAATTGTCCCATTGGTTTTAAAATATAAACTATGGTGTTACCCCCAGGTCAATAGCTTAGGGCGTACTTAATTTTTCTTCGATTGGAATAAAAATTTCTAAAAACACTCGCTCTTTATTTTCAAGATATGTAATAAGACGTGTATTTACAAAAGCAACCCCTTTTAGTTTATATCCCTGTTCCTTTCCCCATTTTAAAGTAGACTCAAAAACTTCATATTTAATGTCATTCGTTTCATTTTGATACCTACCATCTTCCACAATGGTATAAATGCAGTTAGCATATTGTAGATAACATCCCATCTTTTCCTTTTGCATCGCTGCACGCTTTTCAACAACCAACATCTTTGAATCTAGCCATCCATTTTCATCAACGGTAAATTTTCTCATGATTTTGCTAAGAATATCTTCCTTCTTCAAATCCATCTTTTCTAATACGGCAGGATACTCCAAAAAGGCATTAAAATCAGAAAACTCCCCTAGCACTTCATAAATAGGCAGTTGTCTTATGGAATATTGGTTTAAATGTTCTTTTAACTCCTCACAGAATACTTTTGTCTCTTTTATTTTTTGAAGCATATATTTTTGATTCCGTATGGTTGCCTCTAATTGGTCAGCTTTTGTTTCTAATATATTTTCTAGCTCATCTATTTCGCTACCTACCTGTAGTTTTCGAACTTCTTTCATCGATAAATTTCTCTTTTTATAAAAATCCGCCACCAACAATGCATAAATATCATAATCATCATATTGCCTATAATGATTTGTTTCATTCTGGTTCGGTTTGACTATTCCTTGTCCCTCATAATACCGTAGCGCATCTCTTGATACACCTAGAATTTCTACTAATTGACTTGTTCTATATGTATTACGCTCCATTTCAAATTAACCTCCGAATAAGATAGTATCTATAGAAACGCTTATGAAAACCATGTGATTTTTTACAAGCACCACTTACTTATAATACTGACTCTAAAGGATAGAGATGGCTCTATCTCAAAATTCAGTGAGGAATGTCTATTCATCGTCAATTTTCGGAAATAGAAATTGAATTACAAACCCCTTCCCATATTGAGATTCAACTTCGATTTCAATCTGCAATGCATCGCATAATTTCTTTACAAGATACAATCCTATCCCAGTAGACTGTTTTCTGTTAGGATTGTCTCCTGTAAATCCTTTATCAAAAATGAACGGAAGATCCGAATGAAGCACCCCGATACCATTATCAGATATATTAAAAAAATACCGGTTTTTTACGTGATCAAAACCAGTTTTTAACGAGATGAAGCTATCCATTTCTTCATTAGAGTATTTAATTGCATTAACAAAGATTTGCATGAAAATAAACTGGAGTGTCTTTTCATCTGACACGATCGGTATCTCTTCGATCTGAGCATGAACTTTTATTTCTTTTTCATCCAGTAATGACTGAAGCTCCAACAGTACATCTTCACAACAGAGACCCAGCGAGACTCTCTCTAATTTATAATCAACATGCGCTGCCTGTAATCTTGCATAAAATAGTATTTGTTCGACATGATCATTCATATTAATTCGTGCATGCTCAAATCGTTGATACACCAATTCTGACATTTCTTCTTTACGATTTTGTAAAACAAAGTTGAATAAAGAAATGGGTGTTTTTATCTCATGAACCCAACTTTCAATAAATTCTTCATAATCCCGTGACTGTAATTTCACCTCATCTAACTGGTCGTTGAGCATTCGCAATTTATTGGCTAAAACATTGACCTTTTCTTTATGTATTTCACCAATCGATTGTATCAATACACTTTCTTGCTCCGGCGAAGGCTCTCTTAGAAATTCATAAAATACTTTGTCTTGCTTCGTCTGACTTTTCTTAACAAATAACATCCCCAACACAATACTCGCTGCCGAAAAAATAATCATAATGCCAACTAAAAGCTTGAATGTTTCGGGATACGCTACCCATGCTAGAAAAATAAAAAAAGCAGTATTTATACAAAGTAGTAATATCCAAGGACGTGATAGCTTGAGCATAGTTAACCAATCCCTGAGCTTCATTGGTAGGAACCTCCTACTAATTGATAACCTACTCCTCTGACCGTTTTGATTCGATTTGACAAGCCAACCTCACCAAGCGTCTTACGTAATCTGGTCATATTCACTTGCAAAATATTTTCATCCACATATTCACTACTTCCCCATAACTGATTAAATAACACTTCCTTATTCACGACTGAAGGTGCATATTTCACTAAGAGCTTCATAATCATCCCTTCATTCTCCGATAATGCAATAGAATTGTTGCCAACATACAACACATTTGTCTTCTCATCTAGCTGAAAATCACCCGCATCTAAAAGAACATGCATATTTGCATATAGGTGCTGCAGCTTTTGAATTCTAGCAATTAGTCGTTTCGGATGACACGGCTTCGTTAAATAATCATCTGCACCTAATTCCAGTGCATGTAGCTCATCACGCAGTTGATTACGTGATGTCAGTACCAAGATGGGCCCTATCCCTCTAGCCTTTAATGCACGACAAATTTGGAATCCAGATAGGTTTGGTAAATTTAAATCTAATAGTACTAACGATGGAGAAGCTGAAATAATATCCTCCAATGGCGTATCAAAAGAGGCGATACTCTCTACAGAGTACCCCTCTTTTTCTAAAATACTTTGTAATTCTTCACGTAGGAAAACGTCGTCCTCAACAATGACGATCTTTGCCATGATTTCACTCCTACTCAATCTCTTTTAATTTCTTTATTTCTTCATCACTCTTTCGCTGAATCATCCATATATAACAAAATTCAAAAACGATAAGCCCAATAAGAATAATTGCTACCACAATACTATTTTCTATACTGAATGTCATTGACAGAAAGGCTGTTAGCAAGGACCAAATACCAAAAATACTGCTGACTAATGCTACCGAAATCACTAAACCAAAGTATAACCAAATTTGTTTCCTTGCTGATGAACAGAGTGATTCAATATTTGCTCCTAGCATCGCTACTGTATAATATCTATGTCTCGTACTTCGTTGTTGCATAAGAAAGTTTATGCCCAATACTGTGTTTGCTATAATAAGAAACATAATGCCTAGATAAAATGTCGTATAACTTCCGGCCACTGTATAAAATAACTTTCTTCCCATACTAGAAAGATAACTTTCATAGTCTAAACCGGATGTATTCATCAACTGATCTACTTCATACATCGCCTGCATTAAACCTTTCTCTTCAACGAATTCAGCATTTAAGGTCATATTCCATAACCAAGAATCTTGAGAACTACTAACTAAACTGTTATAGATAACATCCGGCACAATCAATGCATAGGAGAGCGTAATGGCTCTGTCTGCAACAACATTGCTTGTATATAGTGACGAGATTAATTCATATTGTTTTTCACCGATACTAATTACTGGATTAGACTGCAGTGCTCTTCTTAATATATCATGAGAGTGCGAATATTCTTCATCAGAATACATGGCCACTTCATTGTCTTCCAATATAATCGGAGCTTGGTTGATAGATGTTAGCATTGCATTATAACTCGAAAGTGAAATGAAATAAGGGCTTTCCTGATTAGATAAATTCCTTACTATACGCTCTTTTTCTTGCGAAATTTCCCCTTCTGATATAGCTTCTTTTAATCCAGACCAAGAAAAAGTACGTGTAGCTGTATTTTCAGACGTCTCTGAGTCAGTTGGCCAAAAATTCCCTATTTCCATCTCGTAATAGCTGTTTATGTAGGGCTTTAATTTAGGAGAGGTTAATGTAGCCACAATTTCTTCTTCTGACCCTTGAAACGTAAAGTCGACCGTTCTACTAGATGTAGCACTATTATTTAAAGCCGTCGAAGTGCCAAAAGCAAAACAAACCATCGCCATTAAAATTAGTAGTGATGATATAGCAAGAGAACTCCATTGATGCAAAACATTTTCTTGAAGTTGTCTAGCTGTAAATACAAATAATCCGGTAGAAGAACTGCTTTTACGTTTTACTGATGCACCAATTAAACTCCCCAACCCACGAAATAGAATGAAAGTTCCACAGATTCCTATAACCAGTATTAACGCAAATATCCTATAATCCAGGCTACGCAAATATAGTACTGCCAATCCATAAGCCACACATAAAAAAATTGTCCCAAATAGTAATGCCGCTCCCGTTAAAACACTAACAATACTCCACTTAGGTGAAAGTACTCGTTGCGATTTTTCCTTTTGGTCATTCAGCAACTCTATCGGTTCTTTCCTGCTCATTGTTAAGCTAAGAATAAAGACAGCCAATAATTGCACGACCATAAAACCAACTACCGTTAATCCGAGCCCAACCCAGGAGATGCGAAATTCATGACCAATAATCCCCATTCCAATCAGCCTTGAAGTGGCCAAGTTAATTAACTCTGTTAAAAATAACGAAATGGGCAAGCCCATGCATAGAGCCACAAAGCTATTCCACAATGTTTCACCCATAATCATGACGAACAGCTTACTTTGCTTCATACCCATCATTAAATACATGCCCAATTCATGACTACGCTGTTGTAGTTGGTATCTATTTGCAAAATAAACTAAGAAAAATACGAAGAACAGCGAAACGGCATAAAGTACCGGAATCATTAACAATAGCCTCTCTACTGCATTACTTTCAACGGTTTTAAGATATACGATGACATCTTGTTCACGAAGTGATAGGATGACATAAAAAGCTACAATCGAAATGACAAGTGAGGCAAAGTAAATCCCATTTTCTTTTCGAGTTTTACGACTATTCCTCCTGATAAAATCAAAGAACATTACTGCTTCCCCCTCCCAACTGCGCCAAAACCGTTAGGATACGCTCATAAAAAGAATTCTGGGTTTCTCCGGGTACTTTCTTTCGAAGCTCATGAAAAATCACTCCATCTTGGATAAATAATATTCTTGAGCAATAGCTTGCTGCATTGGCATCATGCGTAACCATTAGAATTGTGGACCCCTCTTCTTGATTGTTAGCATATAATTTATCCATCAAAATTTTTGCATTTTTTGTATCCAAAGCTCCCGTAGGCTCGTCCGCTAATACAATGCTAGGATTTGAAATCAACGCCCTTGCTGCAGCAACTCTCTGCTTCTGCCCACCTGACAGCTGAGACGGAAATTTATTTAATATAGGCTCAATATCAAATTGCTTCACTAATTTTTGAAGTTGTTTCTCTTGCTCTTTAACATTCACTCCATGTATAGACAACGGTAGAATAATATTTTCCCTAGCAGTTAAATTATCGATCAACTCAAATTGTTGGAATAAGTAACCTATCTTACTTCCTCTATATTGCGCTAGTTGCGACCCTTTAAACGAAGAAATATTCTTACCCTCCAATAAGATTTGTCCAGCTGTTGGCTTTAGCATCGTTGCAATAATATTCAGTAATGTTGTCTTGCCCGATCCGCTTGCTCCCATGATTCCAAGAAACTCTCCCGGAAGAACATCAAAGGTAATCCCCCGCAACGCAACAGTTTCACTTTGTCCCTCACCAAATGTCTTATGTACTTCCTTCACTTGAAGTAGTTTATCTGAAATATTCAACTCAATTCCTCCCATGTGTACTCTCTATAGTAATACCATACAACAAAAAATAGTAATTAACTCTTACAGTTGTTGTAAGGTTTGAAATGTAAGGAATGGAAAGCAACATTTATTTCAAGACAAAAAAGTACGAAGTCTAAAATAAATAGACTTCGTACTTATAATACGCCTCATCGTAACTTTTGGATGTCCGGCTTTTACAATGGTCAAAATTAAAGGTTATTTTCAACTCAAAATGTAGAACAACCCCATAAGTCAGGACTTCTACAATATCTTATGTTTATTTTTTCTTTGTAGATCCCTTTAATTGCTCCTCCATCTGAGCGATAGATTGTCTACGATGGGAATTTTTTCTCTCTAAATTTTCTAGTTCTTCAGGAGTCGCAAATTCCATACTAATTTCAGCTTCTTTAATATTTTCTTTCGTATTTTCAATCATTTTCCCTAGGCTTACCGCATTCTCGGACTTTTTATTAAATACTTCATGTCTATCATTTTCCATCCCTATTCCTCCTCATTCATTAGTAAATTGCTTCATTAGTTTGTATTCCTTTGTTTTATTTATACAGAAAACAAGGCATTTGAAACGAAGGAATTTCAAATGCCTTTGGTTGTTTTATGATTAGATTTTTCAGGAGAAAACTGCACTTACTTATAATACGATTCATTGCATTGTAACTAAATGAGGATTTAACATACTTATTTTTCAATACCTACTGCAACATCCTCTTACCAACATCTACTTAGCTTTATTTAATAGACCTTGCGGGAATTTACAGGTAGTTGATCTGCGATAAAGTAAACTATATGATATCTATAAGTAATCACTCATAAGACCGACGATACTTATACTACATCTAAAGCTATTTCCATCATCTTTGTAAATGAAGTTTGTCTCTCCTCTTGTGTTGTTTGTTCATGTGTAATCATATGGTCACTTACTGTTAAGATTGTTAATGCTTTCGCTCCAGCACTAGCAGCGTTTAAATATAAGCTTGTCGTTTCCATTTCTTCCGCTAATATTCCCATCTTAGCCCACTTTTCTGTTGCCGTTTCATCCGCATTATAGAAAACATCACTAGAAAGTACATTCCCTACATGCACCTTATAATTCTTTTCATCAGCTATTTTCTTAGCTTTTTCTAATAATTCATACGATGCTGTAATTGGAAATTGACCTGGAAGATTGAATTGATGTGCATAATTTGAATTTGTTGCTGCTCCCATCGCAAGAATAATATCGTATAACTTAATATCACGTTGCATAGCCCCACATGAACCAATACGAATTAAATTTTTAACGTCAAAAACATGAATGAGTTCCCATGAATATATCGCCATACTTGGTGACCCCATACCCGTACCCATAACAGAAACTTTCTTGCCTTTATATTCGCCTGTGTACCCGAGCATACCTCTAACTTCATTAAACAGAACAGGTTTTTCTAAAAAGTTTTCAGCTATAAACTTTGCGCGAAGTGGATCTCCTGGCAAAAGTATAGTTTCTGCTATTTCTACTCCATTTGGCTTTATATGTGGTGTTTCTTTTAATTCATTGTTTTTCATTTCATTCTCTCCTTAATATCTTTACGTTATTGTTAAGCTATGTCTTTGTAATCCATTTTTCACCATTAAAAGAAGCTTATCTTTAAATTTATGCACTACTGCTTTATTATAAACAAAAAATATTAAGCATAAACTATTCAAAATTTATACGCTCCGTGCTCTAATTCACAATTACTCAGAAGTTCTTGTGAAGAATTACTACCCAAAAGCACATATTACACTAAACATGCTAGCGGATTTTATCTTTCCATTTATTTACCTGAAAATGTGTCAGCAAAAAAACTTGCCCTTTTATTATCTGAAAAACGCGTTTTAATTGCTGATGCAGATAAAATGTTCTTACCTGAATATAAGAAAGACCATGTTATTCGTTAATGTATTTCTCAAGTACATGACCGTCAAATAAAATATGGAATAGAAAAAATAGCCCAAACTATTGCCTTATTAGAAAATAGAAAGAACTATTATTTTCATCCACCTGGCATTTAGTACAAATTTAAAAACCGCACCAATCGTCAATATGATTGGTGCGGCTTTATTTCCCTAAAAATCTACCCTTACTTATGGTACGGTTCACCGTAGCAGGGCTAAATGAGTTTTTTTCCCTTGTTCATTTTAGATAGCTGGCTGAAGGATCACCCAATCTCTCTCTTCAACAGCTCTTCCGGAAGCAGCTTAAATCCTTCAATCATCGTGTTTTCTTCCACCTCGATCAATAGACAGCGTTTGCCATTGTAATTGACCTGTTTGACATATCTCAAGTCTTGAGGGCTGATCGCAATATTCACTACTTTTGTGCTGATCTTAATGGACTTGGACGCGTAACTCAGAACGATATGGCTTGCTTTCATTTCATACGTTTTGTCTTTAACCACCTGCTGAAATGCCCTTCCCGCTTTTTCCGTATTCACATCTTTTACGCCGCTCGCCTTCAGCACACGTCCAATCTCTTTAGTATCCAAAGTAGGCGTACTCTCTTCTTCCACCACGATTTTCAGTAAATCGTTATCTAACTTAAATTGTTTCAAATCTCTGCTATATCTTTGTTATTCATCTCTAATTTTAACTCCCTAGCTAGTAAGATTCGTGTTTTGGACAAAAAAGAGCATTCAAAGCTACAGTTAGCTTTTGACACTTCTTTATTATAACAATCTTTAAGATGAAGAAGGCCTATCTATTATGGATTGCCTTTGTTCCTCTTGGGTCGTTATGCACCTCTACGTGTTTTGTATATTTTAAAATTAAATTGCTAATAATGTGTATGAATATGAATTTTTTAAGTACGACTAGAAATGTTTTTTCTCAATAAGAGGGGTGGGATGTACATGTTTTGGGAAAAAAAGGAAATTGAAAGTAAGCTTGTTGCTCAATCAATAGCTGAATCAGAATTATCGATAGAAGCTCTGAAAAAAAGCCTCGCTCAAATGGATGATGCAGAATTTGTGGAAATTGACATTTCTGATATTCGAAAAATTCATCTTGTTTACATACGAACTCTCATTGACCAAGAAAAATTAAATGAAAGCATTATAAAACCTTTAACTAATTGTTCCAAACCGTCTATTCAAGATTGCATTGTGAATTCCTCATTTATTCCCATTCCTACTTTTATAGAGGCAAAAAAACAGTTGTTTTCAGGGTCCATTTTGTTATTTGATTCTTCGCAAAACCTTTGGTTAGCTGTGCCATTAAAAAATCCTATTGGACGTGCCATTGAAACTTCCGAAACAGAAACTATCCTGTTCGGAGCAAAAGACAGCTTTAGTGAACAAGTAGAACAAAATATTACGCTTATTCGAAGACGACTCCCCATATATGAACTGAAAGCAGAGAAGTTTACTGTCGGTTCTATGAGTGAGACAAGTGTTGTTTTAATGTACATAGAGGGGCTGACTAATCCAGATTTTGTTTCAACAGTCAAAGAGAAGATTTCTGAAATTAATTTTGATCTCTTCTTTGAATCCTCTCAAGTTGCGGCATTCTTGGAGGAACATCAAAACAGTATTTTTCCTCAGTTTCAGCAAACTGACCGGCCTGATGTAGTTGCTTATTCTCTGGGATTAGGAAAGATCACCCTTCTGGTAGACAATACACCATTTGCTCTTGTTGCACCCATTACTTTTTTCCATTTGTTCCAATCACCCGAGGACTATATTAATCGATGGGTAGTTGCCAGTTTTTTACGTATCATCCGATATGTCAGTTTTATTCTGTCAGTCACATTGATTCCTTTCTATGTGGCATCGACAACTCATCACTATCAAATGATTCCTATACAAACACTTCTGGTCTTGGTGGACTCAAGGAGCAAGCTTCCTTTCACTCCTTTTTGGGAAGCATTTATCATGTTAATTTTTATTGAAATTATAAAAGAAGCAAGTTTAAGGATGCCTACAAAAACAGGTCAAACACTTGGGGTTATTGGTGGTATTGTGATTGGTCAAGCGGCTGTTGAGGCTGGATTCGCTAGCAAAGTATTAATTGTCATGGTCGGGATCTCGACGATAGCTTCCTTTCTTATTCCCAACTACCTTATGACAAAAGCAAATTCATTAATTCAATTGATGCTTCTTGTTTTTTCTTCTTTACTTGGATTAATTGGGATTGCACTAGGAATCATTGCTATTTTAGCCCATCTTAATAGCTTGTCTTCAATCAAGCAACCCTATTTTTCACCAGTTTCCCCTTTCTTTAGAAAGGATTGGATTGACTTATTCATTCGAGGGCCATTAGTCAAAATGATGGAGCGTCCAGAGCATCTTAAACCGCTAAAACTGAAGAGATATAAAACTAGGAGATGACTTGATGGAAACCCACCAATTATTTAAAAAGAATGAAACCTATAATGGGCTCTATGCCATGTTGTTGGTAAATCGTCTCCAAATGCTATACTTTTTTCTGATTATGCCAAATATCTTGATCAATCCATATATGATTTGGGTGCTTATAGCTGTCGGGATATTATCCCAACTAAACCTTCTTCTTTTATCGAAGTGGCTTTTAACCCGTTTATCTAGCAATGGATATAACGGATTTGTCCAATTGTTTGGAAAAAAATTAGTACGATTTCTCTCTTTCATCGGGTTGTTCTTTATTCTACTTAAACTTTCCGTCATAACGTTAGGATTCAGCGAAATTGTTCAAACATTTATGCTTCCATCAACAGATACAAATTTTCTTGTCTTTTTTATTTTGTTGTTCTGTTTTTATGTCGCAGGTAAGGGCGTTGAACATACCATTCGTTTTGTGTTGATTTCTTTTTTCTGTACATTTTGGATGATCACATTTTTCGTTTTTTTCTTCTTTCCTCCAATAGCTCAACTTAGTGATTTGTATCCACTTATTCCAATGGAGTGGAAAGTAGAAAATTGGAAAGCCTTTTTTTTAATTTTGTCTTCCTATTCTGGTCCGGAATTTCTGGTATTTTTGGGACCATGGCTTAAAACAAACAATAAAACCTTTCGCTATTTGTCTTACGGCAACGCTCTCACCGTTGTAGAGTATGTATTCCTATTTACAGCATCCCTACTTTATTTCGGTTCCAATTATTTAAGTAAAAGTCAATATCCAATTATTAATATGGCCCGTTATTTTCAAAACCCAGTGTTTGAACGAATTGATATGGTCATGCTTTCCTTTGAATTATTTAACCTAGTTTTTGCAGTTTCTCTATTTCTACTATTGTTTTATGGAGCATCTAAAATAGCTTTTGGTAATATGAGCAAGCCATCCAGTGGAAAAGGTTTGTTATTCAGTGTATTCCTTATTTTTACCGGAATGGTTCTTGTGAATGAATTATTTTGGAAGTCTTGGGAGAAGCAGAACTTTTTACTGAATCTTCAAATTATAGTTGGAAGCATAAGCTATTTTCTTGTTCCACTTGTTATTGTTTTAGTAATGAAAAAAAAGGGGGTAAAAAAACATGTGTCTACATAAAAAGATATTTAAAAGATTGATACTCCTTTTTATGACTTTTTGGTTATCTGGCTGTGCCCCTTTTACCGAAAATAACCTTATTGAAGAAATTTCTCCCGTTACCTTTTTGTCAATTAGTAAGGGGGATAAAGGAAGATTAAAAGTCAGTACAATTTTGCCTCCTCTAAGTAAAGAAAATAAGATTGTTATGTCGCAAGAAGTCAGCTTATTAAGGGAGGGAGTACAGAAGTACAACTTAAACTTCTACCAGGAAATGAAATCCGGACAAATGCGGATGCTGATAATTAGTGATGAACTTGGGAAAGACGGGATTATGTCCATTATAAATGTACTTTTGACTGATCCGAATATTTCTTTGAGAATCTATTTAGTTATCGTAAAAGGAAATTTTGAAGAATACTTGGAAAGTCAATTGGACAAAGATGAAAACTTTGATTACTCGTTTTACCGAATGCTAAAGCATTATGAGGAAAAAAACCAAGGAGAATTATCTGTCGTTAATCTTCATGAATTTAAAAATTTGCTCTATACTCCTTATTCAGATCCTTTCTTGCCTGTATTCAAAATACAAGAGGATGGGGTCAACTATGAAGGTACAGCCTTGTTTCAAGATGACAAGCTAGTTGAAACTATTTCATCTTTAGATGATCGTATCTTCCAGCTGATAAACAATGATCACTACTTAGAAGTTTTACCGATTCCAGAATTTGAAGTTGTGCTGGGTCATGTTAGATCAAAAATAATAGTAGATATTGATAGCAGCTATTCTACAATGATCTATACCGTGAATATAGACACTAGGATTGAGGAATACCGCGGAGAGAAGCAATTATTTAACCCAAAGGAGTTAGAAAATATGAAAAAAGATATCGAAACCCATCTTGAAAAACAAACACATAAACTAGTTAAAAAGATGCAAGAATTGAAAGTGGATCCATTACAGATTGGCATACAAACAAAAAGACCATTCTCAAAACCAATGGATGAAAAAAAATGGATTGAAATGTTTGAGAAGATGGACATTAAAATAAAATATAATATTAATATCGATCCTTTAACGGATGCAAATTCAAAAAGGCAAAACTTTTAATTTTTCCTATCGAATAACTCATAACGTAAACAAAATCTATCGCTTTGTGTAATTTATGTAATAATTATACAATAAAACAAACGAGCGTTGTGGTCGAAAACTTGGGAAATGACCATGATTTCATCACATCCGCCTGGCTTTCCTCCAAAAATACTAGATACCTCTCCTATAATATCTTTATGTTATTGTTAAGCTATGGCTTTGTAATCCTTTTTTCACCATTAAAAGAAGCTTACCTTTAAATTCATGGACTACTGCTTTATTATAAACAAAAAATATTAAGCATAAACTATTCAAAATTTATACACCCCGTGCTCTAATTGGAAATTTTTTAGTGATTTTTAACAAGATGCAATTACTCAAGAGTTTTTGCGAAGAATTACTACCCAAAAGCACATATTACAACTAAACCTGATAGCGGATTTTATCTTTCCATTTATTTACCTGAAAATGTGTCAGCAAAAAAACTTGCTCTTTTATTATCCGAAAAATGCGTTTTAATCGCTGATGCAGATAAAATGTTCTTACCTGAATATAAGAAAGACAATATTATTCGTTTATGTATTTCTCAAGTCCATGATCATCAAATAAAATGTGGAATAGAAAAAATAGCCGAAACCATTGCCTTATTAGAAAATAGAAAGAACTATTATTTTCATCCCCCTGGCATTTAATACAATTTTAAAAACCGCACCAATCCTCAATATGATTGGTGCGGTTTTATTTCCCTAAAAATCTGCAGGTGCTTTTGATACGGTTCACCGTACCTAATCAAAATGAGATTTCAATTTCATAAATAAAAGAATTGGATTTCTGGACATTCAATGAAACCTCTCCTAGTTTTCTTAACAGGAGATTCTATTTATATTCTACCTTTAGACTCGATTGTGTTATGCTTTGATGGAAAGGTAATAGTAACCGTAGTACCTTTACCTTTCGCACTTTGGATATCTATTGTTCCTTTATATTTTGCTACAATATTGTAGCAAATCATCATACCTAATCCCGTCCCTTTACTTTTAAAAGAGTAAAAAGGAGTACCTAAAGACTGGACTTCTACTTCTGACATTCCTTGTCCATAATCAATGACTTTAATCTCAACAAAACCATTTTTCATACTAGCCGTGATCTCAACCGAATCACCGATTTTGGAGGCCTCAATTGCATTTTTAATTATATTTATTAATAATTGTTTAACTTCTATGGGATTTGCGATGATAACACAATCTTCTATTACATTTAATTCAATATTATTCTCATTCAAAAGTCCATAGGAATGAAGTAAATCTGTTACATTCTGCAGAACATTCTTTACATGAACAGTTCCCGTTCCTTGATCATTATTTGGCTTTGCAACAGATAATAATTGAGAAATCACGTGCTCAGCAGCATTCAATTCACCAATCATCAAAGAAAAGTGTCTCTTTATATCATCACTAACTGAAGGATCTTTTTCGTTTAGCTCCAAAAATCCTTTAACAACCGTCAAAGGATTTCTGATTTCATGAGCAACAGCGGCTGCTAGTTGGCCAGATATCTTCAAACGCTCTGCCTGTTTTATTTTTTCATAATATAATTGCTGTTTTTTAATTCGTCTGTACGATACATAAAATACACAATAGATAATCACTTGACTACCTATAAAGTTTATAATATTTCCTGTTAAATCTTGTTTTATAAAGCCAAATTCATTCCCTTGATCCATTAGTATAATATAACTAAAAGTAAACATTATGGATATACCGTTTAATAGTAAAGAAAAGTAAAAAAGCTTTGCATCAAAAAACAAGATAGCGATTATGGGAATCAAACATAGAAAGATAAAGTTGGACCCAGTCTCTGGATATAAAAAGAAAATAGTATAAAAGTAAGACGATGCTACTATTATGAGTATTATTCTAAAAACATGGGTTACATATCTAGGATAAAGCAATAAACAGACAGATAGCATGACCACAAATGTAACATGTAAGATAAAGCTACTCCCATGCTCACCCATACGTGGATTATCAATAAATACCCCCATGATCATGATGGCTATTACAATTAACATTGCACTATAGTATATTTTTTTATTTATTTGAGTATCCATTCCCTTCATACATACCCCTTGTTTAATCATTTATTGGATATCTCTCATTTTACTTTAATATATGGTTTGGATTTCCTATGTATATTATCATACCATTTCAGCATACAATTACATCTTAATTTGAAAATTGTGAAATAGGTTAGATAAAGCGATATCTTTAATGGTCGAAAAACCTCATTTATTTATGATACTGTTCTCCGTAACATATTTAAATGAGGTTTTTACATACTTTAATACCTACTGCTACCAATAGATTATAAACAGAAATGTGCTTTCTTAAATAGTTTTCCACTAACACTGCAGCCTTTTCAATCCTAGTAATTCATTAACCGCTATTTAATAAGAAAGAGCTTTTCTCGCAAAAATATTTTATGGTATGATGTTTAGGTTATGTATCTACCATGTGACACATTTACATTCATCTAAGAAAAGAGGTATTTATGTACCCCACAAAATTATCCAAGCGACATTGGTTGCTTATCTTAACACTTACTTTATTAACATTTGTTCTCGGGACAAGTGAATTTGTTATTGTCGGAATCTTAACAGATATTTCTTCAAGTCTTCATATGACAAATGCAAAAGCAGGCACACTTGTTTCTGCGTTTGCGATTACGTTTGCTATCGCCACACCACTCGTGATGTCAGCAACAAGTAATTTACCAAAGCGTAAGTGGATGTTGTTTTTGATAGGAGCTTTCATCGTACTGAATGCTTTGTGCGTAATATCCACGAGCTACATCATGCTCCTTGTACTTCGGATTATGACGGCCATTGTAACAGGAGTATTAATCTCTCTAGCCATGATTGTTGCAAGTGAAACCATGCCGATCGAAAAACGCGGACTTGCTATATCATTCGTTTTCGGTGGTTTTACACTTGCAAATGTCGTTGGAGTGCCAATTGGTATTGTAATTGCCGAATGGTACGGCTGGAATGCTACTTTCATGTTAACCACTTTCCTAGGAGGATTGGCGTTTTTGTCATCCTTTTTTGTCTTACCTAATAAACTCAGCCAAGTACGCAGTTCGATACGGGATCAATTTTCTTTAATGACCAAGCCACGAATTTTGATGGCTTTTTTCATTCCTGCTCTCGGATTTGGCGCAACTTATGCCGTCTTTACGTACCTTGTACCTATCTTAAAGGGAATGGGCGCACCAAATCAATCAATTAGTTTAATCTTATTTGGTTACGGATTCATCTCGATTTTCAGCAACATCCTTGCCGGTAAAATTGCCAGCCACAATGCAATTAGTCGTCTTCGGTTTGTTTTTCTCGTGCAGGCAGTTGTTCTGACAAGTTTATTTTGGACTACAAATGATTTTATTTTAGGACTGACAAACATTGGCTTGATGTCGTTAATGGCCATCCTCTTAACAACATCTACTCAGCTTTATTTAATAGACCTTGCCGGAATTTATCAGCCAAATGCAACAGGACTAGCTGCTTCACTTATGCCAGTGGCAAGCAACGTAGGTATCGCTTTTGGTTCTGCATTAGGCGGAATTGTATACCATCAAGGAAATTTAATGAATGTAACATGGGTCGGTGGGGTAGTTGCAGCCTGTGCAAGTCTGCTAACTTTCTTTTGCCATCTTTTAGACCAAAAACAAAAGAAATCAGCTTTAAAATGATAAGAGCAAACGTACATGAGTGAAATTTATTCTACAACGATTATTGCTGGGCTGGGTCTAGTCTTTTTAATTAGTCTACTTGCATACTTCCTTACGAAAAAACGAAGTCATAAAGATTTCTATCTTGTGGTGGTCGTTTTGGTTCACATTCGAGCTACTATAATATTTACATTGACGATTTAAATATTTCAGCAGATGGCGATAAATTTTCTTACTGAAAAGAAGAGATAGTTACCTGTAAAGTGACTTACTTAAATGCAACAGATACTTAGTAGAAATACAAATCAAATAGGTACATTTGTTTCATTCTTATGTGCCTATTTTAATAAACCTCATTTATTTATGATACAGTTCTCCTTAATATAGCTTAGTGCGGTTTCTATATGATACTTATATACAAATCTAATGACGTCTCTACTTCTTTTACGACAAGCTCTATATGTTGATTTTTTCAAGTAGCGTTCTCTACACTTATTTCATTAAATATTGTTCTTTTATATTTTTTTTATCCTCATACATACGCACATCGCAAGTATGATAGAGATGCTCATAATCTCTGCCATCTTCTTCAATAAAAACAATTCCAATACTTGGTACAATTTCAATTTCGATGTCGTCCTGCTTATACAAGTTAACTTGGAATGCATAACGCGCCTCGTTTATTTGCTTTAAAAACTTTTCCTTCGATTCAATTTGCTCAAAAAACATGACAAATTCATCGCCACCTAAACGTGCTAATATATGTGGCTTTGGTAAATTTTCACGCCAGCAATTCGCCGTAAAAATTAACACATTGTCCCCTGTTTGATGACCGTATGTGTCATTGATTTCTTTAAAAAAGTTTAAATCACATATCATTAATGCACTGTCTTTTTTTCTGGACTGTGCCAACTGTCGTTTTACTTCTTCCTCGAAATAAGTACGATTATATATACCTGTTAGTACATCGCGATGAGCTAAATGTTCATTTAAATTTCTACGCTGAAACTCCAAGGTTACTTCGTGTACCATACAATAATAATACGTTTCGTCTGCTATATTGGCTTTAGATGCATCGATCAAAACAATGTTTTCAACTCCATCTTCATTTAAATAATTAATCCGATAACCTTTGATGTATAATTCTTCATCTAAATGCGCAAACAAATAATCTAATACAGTTGGCTCATTCGTATAATTGAAATAATTTCGGAAATCCGTATTTACTCTCATATGATAATTCAACTTCCCAATCTCATTGACATCTAGCACTCGCTTATTTTTATCGAGTATAACAATCGGTGTAGCGGAAGTTTCCATAAGGGAAGAATAACGCTTTACAGCACTTGATACTAAATTTAGCTTTACCATTAAATATGAAATGAACGTACATATTAATACCATCACCAATAATGCTGGTGTAGCTGGCATTACATACTTTAAGTGAATTAAATCTAACTGCCAGAGAACTACTCCGGCAAACATAATAGCAGTAAATGATATGCATACTTTAAAGAACAAGCGATAATCGGTAGTCTTTGCATATTTGTAGCCTACATATAAAAGAACTAAAATAACGGCACACATTCCGATATTCGCCATGTCAGAAATGTGTCCGAAGCTACCATCTTGACCAAGCCGGTTATCTACAGCTACTTGCTTGATGGCACTTTCTAAAAAGCCAACACAAAGCATCAAAATACAAAAGCCGTATAAAACGTGAGGCATCCATGACATTTTGGTAGGTTTCATTGTTTTTACAATGTCATATATTATATGAAGAATGAGTACAAAGCATAAATTAAAGGCAACTAACACAACGTAAAGATGTAAAAAACGACTAAATTCCGTTGGCACAAGTACGGAAATATAATCAAACGTATAGCCAATAGCAATTAAAAAAATACTTGTTGCTAACAATCTTGCTCTTTTATAAGGAAAAGATTTTACTAACATATATGTACCTAAAATATATAAATATATACTAGGTATCACAAACACTAATACATTACGCATTGCCATTTCTGTAATCATACAACACCTCCTTTTTAACAAAATATGTAACAAATTATTTATTATAACAATTTATTTTTTCGAAGCAAAAGATATATTACTAGCTAGAATTTTAATATGAAGACATCGTTTATATGTAATTTTCTGTTAGAATTAAGAAGAAATATACTACTCAAAAACAAACCCCTTTAGACCGTTGTCATTTCAACGTTCTAAAGGGGTTTTTCAGAAACCGCACTTACTTATAATAAGATTCATCGTACTATATATTAAATTCCTAATATATTTCACAAGGGAAACATAGGACCCTTATTTCCCTAATAATCCGCAGTTACTTTTGATACGGTTCACCATAAAGTAGCTAAGTGAGTGCTTTTAATTCAATTCTTACTATATAAAAGAAACGCCATTTCCTGAATTTTGAAAAATGGCGTTTCTAGTTATTTGTATAAGCTAATTTTATGTTAAAAACTTAGTTACTCCAATATATGCCAGTACCTTTCTTACCAAAATAGCTCATTAATTTTGGCAACGCAACACCAAAAACGGACTTCGATTAAGCTACTAATTGATTATATATTCTTGTGACTCTTTTTAATTGAGGAGCCGTTAATTCGTTTTCTCGTTCTCGCAACACATTCAAGAACTCTGTCTTATTTTCATCCGTAATAGCATAAAGGATGCTTTCCGAATGTGGAGGTATTTCTTTTGATTCGCAATTTTTTAGATGCTGAAGTAAAAACGGAAAAATCAAATCATTATTTTCCTCGCTCACAGCAGCTAGCTTTGCAAGAGTTATTATCCCACGATCAACCGTAATAGCTGAACCTTCTTTTATAGCATTTTTCACTAGGTCAAGATGTGCCATAATGATTTCTGGTGCAAGATCAGCAATCGTTGCTAATGCCGACATCCCACCCCAAATTAAACGGTTATTTCGGCTTTTTAGTAGCTCTAAAAAATTTTGAGCATATTTGCGAATGAGTTCGGGTTTAACATATCCAATTTCATATGCGACTTTTATGCAGTCTGATTGAATTCTTTTATTTTTATTCGACAGATTTTCAATGATTTCTTCTATCCCCACGTGATTTTCTTCACGAGCTAATTCATGAGCCAACTCAACATTCGGTACTGCCCCACTAATATTTAATTGAGATGCTAATTTATTAATTACTGACATGTTTATCCCTCTTTTATCAGGTTTATTTCATATACATCTAATTATGTTGCTATTGAATAATTACGCCAAAATCTTTTAAAAGTCCTTCTTTTTCAAATTTCCATTCAATTTATAAATTGTTAGTGCTTGATTGAAGTAAGTTGTATTAAATCTTTATAATGCTCAGTGGCTTGCGCTTAATGAAATATTACAATCAGCTAAACGCTTTTCTATTCAAATAACAATCGGTGAATAGCTTGACTTCATTGGGTTCACCTTACCATATATCAAATCCCTCATATACTTCACAAGTAAAACATAGAACCATTATTTTCCTTAATTCATTCCAAATAAACCCCAAAGTTGAACAATTAAAATTACATGCTGCCCCATCGAACATTCCCAATCGAATTCACATGCAATCACTGCATAGAAGAATCCCCTAATTCAACTTCCCCTTCTCCGCCTTCCTCGCAAAATACCGATTCAACCTAAATTCACATATCTCTTTAACCCATCCATACATCGTTTCTTGCATGGCTCGTTCAATTTCTACGTTGAAGCCAAATGCACCGTCTTCAAAGTACAACAAGCCTTTACTGCTGCCAGACCATTTTGTCATGGGCATTTTTTCAAGTAATGAAATGACTTTTTTATCGATTAAATCAATTGGATCAATTTGACTTCTCGTTGGGTGGGCTAAATATTGTGCAAATGTGGGTGCTAGTTCAGAAGCTGTGATCGCTTTATACCAATTGGCTGCGCCACGCTCCAGCATGCCCTTTAACAGGACCATCTTATAGCTTTTCGTCATAGCTGTTTTTTCGATTTCTACTAGTAGTTGCTCGTGTTTTTCAAAAGCTGCGAGTTCTTCAGCTGTCAGTTCCTTTGCCTGCTTTAGCATGCCGATGTAGGAGCCAAATTCCCTCGCAATATTGATATCGTAAAACCCACTTTGCAAATACATTTCTAAATAGCTCGGTCTTCTCCCTAACTCTGCCTTTACATTCATATAGGCATCCATTATTTGTTCCTTATACGAGCTATTTTTCTTAATGATTTCTTTTAATAAATCAATCACATCAAGATCCATATTCACTATACAGTCCGTCCCTGGAATCATATGTGTATGCTCAGGTATGAATTTTTTGTTTGGGAGTAGTTCTGGATAAAAGAGTCGGAGTTTGCGGTCTGCATTGCGGTAATTGCCGATGCAATCAATAATGACACAGTGAGATTTTCCTTCCGCTAGGCGTAATCCACGACCAATTTGCTGTGTAAAAATAGCAATCGATTCGGTTGGTCGAACAAAAAGCAATGTATCGACCGTTGGAATATCCACACCTTCATTAAATAAGTCAACCGTAAAGATCAGGTCAATTTCACCATGAATTAATTGCTCTCGGATTTTTTTACGTTCTCCCCTCGTATTGCTTCCCGTGAGTACCTCGGCTTTTACACCTTGCTTAACAAAATAATTTGTTAAATACGTTGCCTGCTTAACAGAAGAACAAAATCCAATCGTTCTTGTTTGTTTATATTTCAACCAATTTTCATATATCTTATTAACGACATCCTCTTGTAGCTGTGCCGCTGTTAATTGCTCCTCATCATACCCTGTACCTAACCAACGAATTTGCGCGTAATCAATTTCGTCTCGAATACCGTAATAGTGGAATGGGCTTAACCATTTATGTGCAATCGCATCTAGAAAGTGCACTTCTATCGCGACATTGCCATCACAAATCGCATACACATCTTTATTGTCCAGTCGATCGGGTGTTGCCGTAATCCCGAGTAAAAATGACGGTTTAAAATACTCGATTAACCGATTATATGTAGGGGCTGCGGCATGATGAAATTCATCAATAACAATTAAATCAAACGCGTCTTCATTAAATTTTGCTAAATGCTGCTTTTGTGCAATCGTATACACGGAAGCAAATAGCATGTCTGCATCTGTATTTTTTTCGATGCCATTATAATAGCCTGTCGTTCTATTCGGATGTACATGTAAAAAGGCTTCTTTTGCTTGCTCTAGAATTTCATCGCGATGTGCAACAAATAGTACTCGTTTAAAATACTTCGCAAAAAATGCGGCTAAATACGTTTTCCCAAGTCCTGTTGCTAGCACTGCCATTGCTTTATCATAGCCTTGCTGTAGCGTTGCCTTTAATGCCGAAAGTGCTAGTTGTTGAGCTGGTCTTGGCTCTAGTACCGTCACTTCAAGCTTCTCATCTTTTGCTATAGATGCTTTCGATTCCGTTCCATACATAAGACCGACTTCTTCAGCCTCGCTCCATTTATCAGACAGTGCCATCACTCGATTGGCTTCTTTATACCGTTTTTCATAGTCATCAATACGTACCTTGTTCACAGGTATCGTATTTTCTGAATAGAAAACGCGATTAAATTCATCCATCGATTGCTCAAAAGTCGGTAAATCGATTGTATGTAAACTCCACTCGATTCCTGTCGTTAAAGCGGAGCGTGACAAATTAGAAGAACCAACGATCACATGTTGGCTCCCCTCATGTCTAAATAAATAAGCCTTTGGATGGAAAGACCGCCCATACGTTTGATAAAGTCGTATTTCTGCTTGCGGAAGATTCGCTAATAAAGTTCGAAGTGCCTCTGGTTGTGTAATCGATAAATAATCACCGACTAACAATTGAATTTCAGCACCTCGTTCAGATGCCTTTTTGAGTGTTGGAAGCATTAAATCGACGCCAGATTTCATCGCAAAAGCAGTGATCCAGCAAATATGAACGGCCTCTTCACTTAAATCCTTCAATTCATTCATTAAATTTGCTGTAATGAGCTTCACTTACTTATCCTCTACATCCATCAAATAAAGCCCTTTATCAAAACCACCGCGCTTTTCCTTCTTTTTCACACGGACAGCTTCTAGCTCATCAAATGACTTGCCATATACTTTTAAAGCAGCATGTAGCAGTTCTAACACATCCGCCATTTCTTCTATTGCATCTTGTTCATTTGTCGTCTCGTCAAATTCTTTCGCTTCCTCGTATAGCTTTTTCTTAATTTCTGTAAGATGCTCTTCTGGTGCTAGTGTACGGGCATTATATGAAAGACCGTCTGCTTCTATAATTTCTAAAATGCGATCACGAATTAGTTTGTTGTATACTGGCATAATTTCACCTCTTCTATTTAATACATCTATTTTAGCAAACTATGTTCTATTTCATATATGATATCTTTCATCATTTCGCTTTAATTAAATTTCCATATTTATTCCAGAACATAAATACTTTATACTAATCATAAGGAGGAATGAACATGTTGAAGCAATTCATGAAAAAAGTTAAAAATACGATTGAATCACATAAAGATTATCGAAATGCGACAGGAAATTCTTTGCTAGATGTCGTTACAAACAAGGGGCTGTTCGGGGAGTATTTATCTAATTTCGCTTTAAATGAGGTACAAGGAGCGAGCAGAACCCTTTACAATATTTATATCCCGAAAAAGAACGGCAAACCTACTGAAATTGATTTAGTGTTTATTCATGAGACAGGGATTTATGCTATCGAGTCCAAAAATTATTCCGCATGGATATACGGGAATGGCGACCATAAAAATTGGACACAAGTATTTCCTAACCGTAAAAAATATTCTTTCTATAACCCGATTAAGCAAAACGAAACACATATCCGCGCCTTGCAACATGTATTACCGAACATCCCTACCGAGGCATATACAAACTTAGTCGTATTCAGCGAACGCTGCGAACTAAAGGAGATTCACTACACACAACAGCAAACACATGTCATTAAACGCCCTGCCCTTCGCAAGTTAATAGAAGAGCTAACAAATAAAAACCCTAATCTGTTCACAACGGCTGAAGTCATTAAAATTTATACGGATTTAAAAAGATTCGCCGTTACGGATCCAGCGATCATTGAACAGCATAAACAAGATATAGCACAATATAAAAAATAAGGCTGCATGACTACCTACTCTTCTATCAAGTTATTTCACAAGCTGCTCAACGCATTCTTTAAAAAGTTGATAAAAACTAATACTTCTTCTGATTCTACTTTTGTTAATACATACGTATAGGAGGTTGGTGGAGTGATTTTATCTGCTTTTATCTCTACCAACTTATTCGTTGTTAGTTCTTCTTTAATCATCGTAATGGGTAAATATGAAATGCCGAGACCTTCTTCGATAAAACGTTTTGTCACTTCTATTTGATTTACTTTCATCGTTCGAACAGTTGGATAATGTCTCTTAATATCGTTTAAAAGATGATCCCAATAATCCGGATGATTATGTGTAACTAACCGATATTTATGTATTGCGGTTTGTTCGTCAAGGTCAGATGCCTCTTTACAATTAGGCCCAACCAAAATGACAGGTTCTTTATGAACAGTATTAACTTTAATATTTGTTTGAATCGGAAGTAGTCTTGACAATCCTATATCTGCTTTTCCGACACTGATTTCTTCGCCTATATCATAAGATTTCAGTATATTTATAATGACCTCTATATTTGGATGTTCATTTATAAAATGACGCACTAAAGAGGGAAGGAAGGATGATGCAATTTGTGGTGCAGTAGCAATAACTAACTTTCGATTATAACCTTGTTTCCAAGATTCAAACTCTTCCATTCCTTCCTCATACTTCGTTAAAAACTCTGTCGCATATGAATAAAACTTATGACCTGCTGAAGTGAGAATTACTTTAGTTCCTATCCTTTCAAATAATTGAATGTTCAGATGTTCTTCTAACCTTTGAATATGTTTAGTTACAGCAGGTTGAGTTAGAAAAAGTTCTTCTGAGGCTTTTCTAAAATTCTCAAACTTTGCTGTAACAACGAAAGTCTTTATCCACTTAATCTCCATATATACCTCCACATTAATAACGATTTGTTATTGAAAAATGATTTTTTCGTTAATACCTATTATCAACCTTTTCAATTATAATTCAATTAACAAATATATACAGTAAGGAGAGAATGGATATGGAAACATTTCAAGGTACAAAAGATTATTGGGATGCCAGTTTATACGATGGTAAGCATTCATTTGTTTCAAAATATGGGAATAGTTTGGTGGAATTATTAGCTCCCAAGGATCGGGAAAGAATTCTTGACCTTGGTTGCGGAACTGGAGATTTAGCCGGTACGTTATATGAGTGTGGTGTGGAAGTTGTAGGTGTAGATAAATCTGAAAGCATGGTGAAACAAGCCATTAGTAAATACCCGCATATACAGTTTTTTGTCCAGGATGCAACGAACCTAGTATACGATTGTGAATTTGATGCGGTATTTTCAAATGCAACACTTCATTGGGTAAAGCCACCTATTAAAGCAGTACAAGCTATCTATCATAGTTTGAAACAAGGCGGAAGATTTGTTGCTGAATTTGGAGGAAAAGGCAACGTACAAACAATTACTGCTGAAATCATTCGACAAATAAAAAATTCAGGATTCGAATTTAAAGCAGAACAGTTTCCTTGGTTTTATCCAAGCATTGCAGAGTATTCGAAGCTAATGGAAGAGGTAGGGTTTAGAGTGACATTTGCTCAACACTATGATCGACCAACACAATTAGATGGAGACAATGGATTAAGAAACTGGATTCATATGTTTGGCGGTATGCTATTTGCTAATATTCCTGAACATACAAAAGATCAAATAATCGAAAATGTTGAACACAATTTAAAAGAAATTTTGTATCAAGAAGGAAATTGGATCGCAGATTATAAAAGGATTCGTGTAGTTGGAGTAAAATAAAACTGAACTAATGAAAGGAAGCCCTTATACTTATACACTAATTACGCCTGATTGTGGGACAAGTACCCAGATGGAAATATAGACATCCTACAATAGATAATTACGCTATCTATATATTAGGGTGAAAACTTATCTGCACCGTGTTCCTATATAATTGTAATTATAGGAAATATCTTTTCTTAGTGATTTTTGAGAAGTTGTGCTATATTCAAAGGGTCAGGAGTGAGTTGATGAAAAAGGTTTTAACAATTATGGCGATAATTCTTGTTTTACTCGGAGGAGCTGGCTATGCTGTGTGGCATTTTGGCACAAATATCGCTTCCGAAAAAATAATCGAAAAAGTGGAATCTACTTTAGATGACGAAAATCTAGAAGAAGTAAAATCCTATATCGAGAACGATTCGAAGATTCAAGAAATTGTAAGCGAGGCAGCAACTACAAATCCGGATACGCTTCCCTTCCAAACTAAAGAAGAAGCGACACGTGTGTTAATCAAAAAAGTGGGCGTTAATCGTTTACTTGATATTCAAGAACAAGTACAAAACGGTTCAATTAGTCAGGATGAAGTATTATCCGAAATTGAAGGTAAACTGTCTGAGGATGAAATTTCTGCTTTAAAATATGTTTTATATACGGAATTGAATCAATAAAATATCCCCAAATCTTAAGCAAAAAGGAGTGCCCAAAAAGTAGGTCACTCCTTTAAATGTATAAAATTTAACGTTTTTCTTCTATTCCTTCATCGTCTGTCCAACATTCAACGTCTCCAATATTAGGTACGTTTTTCTTATAGAATACTGGATCTTTCCCTTGCTTACGTTGGATTAAATAATCGTCAATAACTGGTTTTGCTACTTTCCAAAGTAACAAAATCGCGATTAAGTTGATGATGGCCATAATGCCCATAAATAAATCCGCTAAATCCCATACAACTTGTACTTTTGCAACTGCACCAAACATAACGAAGAGTACCACAAATATACGGAATACAATTAAAGTATTTTTTGATTCTTTAATAAATTCAATATTCGATTCACCATAGTAGTAGTTACCAATAACCGTACTAAAGGCAAACATAAATACAATGATTGCTAAAAAGCTCCCTGCCCAATCACCCAGGTTTCCGACTAAGGAAGCTTGCGTTAAATTGACAGACGTAGCGTCAGATTGCAGATACGCATCACCCAATAATACGATGGCAGCCGTTGCAGTACAAACTAATAATGTATCAATAAATACACCGAGTGCTTGAATCAAGCCTTGCTTTACGGGGTGAGAAACAGATGCTGTTGCTGCTGCATTCGGTGCAGAACCCATCCCTGCTTCATTGGAGAATAAACCACGTTTAATCCCATTCATGATGGCTGCCCCTAACATGCCGGCAAAAGCTTCTTCCAATCCAAAGGCAGATTTAATAATTAGGACAAATACATTCGGAAGTTCTGAAATATTGATGATGACCACAACAAGTGCAATGACAATATATAAAATGGCCATAACTGGCACAACGACTTGAGTGAAGCTGACAATTCGCTTTAACCCACCAAAGACAATGATGCCTGTTAAAGCAGCCATGATTAAACCTACTACAACACGATTAGCACCAAAGCTTTCTTCAAAGGCAATTGAAATCGTATTGGCTTGTACGGCATTAAAAACAAAGCCGTAAGTAATGGTAATAGCAACGGCAAAAAGAATGCCCATCCACCTTTTATTTAAACCTTTTTCCATATAATAGGCAGGACCGCCACGAAACAATCCAGTACGATCGTCTTTCACTTTATATACTTGTGCTAATGTACTTTCAATCAGTGCAGATGCTCCACCAATTAGCGCAATCATCCACATCCAAAAGACCGCACCAGGACCGCCAAGAGCTATCGCCGTCGCAACCCCCGCAATATTACCCGTTCCAATACGAGAAGCCGCGGATATTGTAAAGGCCTGGAAAGAAGAGATCCCCTTTTTCCCCGACTTATCTTTTGGCGCTGCTTCTGTAATAAGTTTAAACATTTCTGGGATTAATCTAAATTGAATAAACTTCGTTTTAAAGGTAAAAAACAAACCCGTTCCTACTAACAATATGATTAATACATACGAGTATAAAATTGTATTTACTTCACCTAGAACACTACTAAACCAATCCATACATTCACTTCCTTCATTTAATAGAATTTCCTGTTCACTCCATAGGAACAAAAATTAGAAAATAAAATATTTCTGACTTTTGCCACCCTCTTCTTCCCATACATGTGATAGCCTGATTCATTTTAAAACAATCGGCGAATATATATGTTAAAAATCTGATAATTCCAAAATTAACAGAAGAGGTGAATAAACTTCTGAGGGAACAGTACAAAACCTTTGACTACAAGCCCAGGACGTTCCCTCCAAAAGCATTCTCGGAACAGAAACCATTTTTCATTATACTAAAAAAACACCATTTTTTTCAATGAAAAATGGTGTTTTTGAAATTTAAATTGTCATTTATCAGAAATTTGATTTGTTTGCTTAAATTCTTGATATTCTTTAGTGCTATTACTTTATTTTCGGTAATGTATAATGGATTTCTCTAAATGAAACAAGATGATTTTTTAGGCTATTGTCTTAAAGATTGCTACTTTTCAAAGATGCTACATATGTGCATTTTCATGTTCCGGCATAACAGTTGGCTTTAAAAAGTGAAAAATAAATATTTTTAACGGTTCACTGCAAGTTTTTGCTCGGATACGGTAAGGTTTTGACCGGATACAGTGATTTTTTGACCGGATAGTGCAACTTTTTGACCGTTTACCGTGGGCTTTTGCTCGGATACGGTAATTTTTTGCCCATACCAAGGCTTTTGACCGGATACCGTAACTTTTTGACCGTTTAAACTGGGCTTTTGCTCGGATACGGCAAGGTTTTGCTCGTACCGAGTTGTTTTGACCAGATAACGCGGCTTTTTGCTCGGATAGCGCAGCTTTTTGACCGTTCACACTGGGCTTTTGCTCGGATACGGCAAGGTTTTGCTCGTACCGAGTTGTTTTGACCGGATAACGCGGCTTTTTGCTCGGATAGCACAGCTTTTTGACCGTTCACACTGGGCTTTTGCTCGGATACGGCAAGGTTTTGCTCGCACCGAGTTGTTTTGACCGGATAC
>NZ_JBYQFK010000033.1:52163-52614 GCF_057837305.1 Lysinibacillus sp. RU7
TAACGCGGCTTTTTGCTCGGATAGCGCAGCTTTTTGACCGTTTACACTGGGCTTTTGCTCGGATACGGCAAGGTTTTGCTCGCACCAAGAGTTTTGACCGGATAACGCGGCTTTTTGCTCGGATAGCGCAGCTTTTTGACCGTTCACCGCGGGCTTTTGCTCGGATACGGCAAGGTTTTGCTCGCACCGAATGATTTTGATCGGATGCAGCAACTTTTTGACAGATACCGCAGCTTTTTAACCGTTCAATGTCGACAGTTTTAAGGTGATTTATATACATGAATATATTGGAATTTCTGTAACCGTCCTAAATTATTAACGTCTAATTGTGTTAAAGGAGTGATGATCTTGAAACATTTCATTGTATTTATTAGGGCTCTTCACCAAAACATGTGCTTGACTAAGAGCCCTACTGAATCCATTCGGCATTGCATTCTAGTAAAATCGTCTC
>NZ_JBYQFK010000034.1:0-50609 GCF_057837305.1 Lysinibacillus sp. RU7
TGGGGTATAGCCAAGCGGTAAGGCAACGGATTTTGATTCCGTCATGCCTAGGTTCGAATCCTAGTACCCCAGCCATTCGCGGAAGTAGTTCAGTGGTAGAACACCACCTTGCCAAGGTGGGGGTCGCGGGTTCGAACCCCGTCTTCCGCTCCAATATTCTCTGGCGGCTTAGCCAAGTGGTAAGGCACGGGTCTGCAACACCCTTATCACCGGTTCAAATCCGGTAGCCGCCTCCAGAATTTTATTGAAATCGGGTATCCGGTTTTTTTTTATCTCAATTTTGCTCTAATAAAATTATGCCGGTATGGCGGAATTGGCAGACGCGCACGACTCAAAATCGTGTTCCTCTGGAGTGTCGGTTCGACCCCGACTACCGGTATCATGAGACTGCTTGCCAATGCAGTGAAATCAACGTTTCTTACACATTGTAAGGAGCGTTTTTTTGTTAAGGAAATTATAAAATGTCGCATTGTGGATAACGGTTGTTGAAAAGAGCATCTACGTCTAGGCAAAAGCGCCATCCCCTCGCCACGGTTCGACTCCCTCCTACGTGTGGCAAGCACACTTGTCGGGATTCTCTAGCGCGTGTCGGGGATGAGCAGGCGCTTTTTTATTTATCTTAAATACGATTCTTACATAAAATCGTATGCGTATAATCTATCCAGAAATTATAAATCATTAACATAACAAAAGTGATCAAAGAGATTGATTTTCAAACAGCTTTTTCTTTTGTATTTCGCAATTGAAATGTGAGCCATATCGCAATCGAAATATTAGAACATTCTGGTGGATATAGGTGGACAAGATTATCGAGGTAGCAAAGTTTACCGGTAGGCTTTACATGGAGCCTCTGCGAGTATAATTCAAGCTTAATAGGCGTAGTAATAAGGAGTTAACGCCCGAACAAAGGTATCATGCCCTCCACTCCAAATAAAGCTGAGGTGTGTATCTGAAAAATACACAGAGGTTTAAGTGGATTACTGGCTCAGTTAATAAATGGCTCACTATTGGGTTGCGATATACAGGGGTGTTTTCACTTGTTGTAAAACACCTCTTCCCACGTAGATATAGTAACGTCAATAATTGTATTCGACTGTTCATTTTGGTGCATTAGCTCCTCCTTTCATGAATTTCTTTGATGATAATTTACTCCTCCGTAGGTGATTATTTCTTTATTTATAACAATGGTTGTTATTGTTCTTTTTAAAATATGGTAAATATAGGATTTGAGTAATAGTGAAATAATTCCATAATACCTCCTTTCTTACTTTCCCTGCCACCAGGGAGGGAGTAGAAACTACCTCTTTATATAATCTTCTAATGCTACCTTATTATTTACTTATTTCTAATTATTATCAAAAAATTACTCGAATGAGTCTAATATTCATTAGAAAAAGTACTAGTATAGAAAAAAATTTACAAATAATTTATACTATTAACATATTAATGTGGTATTATTATGATTTTTTATTAAATTAAAAAAGGCAAACTTGTCGAAAGATAAGGACGCAAAGCTGCGAGTCTAACATCCTTCTGGATAATGATAGTCGGGTTGCCAAGATCATAAGTGATTGGTTGGCTATCCCAATTATTATAAGGGATAGTTTTTTTTTGTTTAGAAAACGTTAGGGAATAGGTGCAATCAGTCGTAGTGACGGGTGGAATGTTATCTTGGTGTAGTCGTTTGAGTAGCATTCACATAAAAACATGCAAACGCTATCAATGGAAGGATAGCTAACGATAAAAAGGAGATTAGAGATGATAGTCGTTGATAAACCAAAATATAAAATGGCCATTTATGAAGCAAAAAAAGAATTACATGTTCAAATACAAGGATTTCTTAAAGCGGAAGTTGTAGAGGAATATTTAAACGATTTGCAAGAGACATTGGCAAAAGTACCGAAACATGCGTATACATTTGTTGCAGATGGCACTTATCAATCACCTGTTCCTTCAAAGATTTCGGCAGAGCTAGGGCAAACACTCATGTTTTATGCATCACTAGGTTTCAAAGATATTGTGATTGTCAATCCACGCTCTAAAATTGCATATGTGCAAGTGCGAAATGCTTTAGAGGGAGTTAACTTCCCAGGAAAAGTAGTAGACAATGTTTCGCAATTAGCAATGCGTTAGTCTTGAATGAACTATAATGACATCTTAGAGAGGAATTTTACCATGCAAACGATTGAAGCTTTATATACATATGAACTCCTTACAAAGGACCAGTCCGATTTAATTGAAAAAGCAGCAGCGTGTATCGCAAGCACATTTATTGGAGTAGATGTTGCTGGCAAATGGGTGCAAGAACCAATCATTGGGTACGCCTTAGAATTACCTTACGAAGATTTTTATCAATTTACAAAGGAATATATCGAGACAAATGCTCACCAAGGCTACTGTGCTGTTGCGCTAGATGAAGAGAAAAATGTGGTAGGTGCACTCGTTGGGGATACAAATGCCCTTGAAATTATTGAAGGGGATATTTTTGACGGCACGTTTGCTGATATGAATGTAGTAATGCGTGTATTAGAGGATATCGATATTCGTTTCCTAGAAGATTATAAAAAGCGCTATGGGAAAGATATGGAAGATGGAGAAATATTGCATTTATTTTTATTAGGTGTCATTGCGGAGCATAATCGTCATGACATTGTACAAAGTTTAAGCGATATATTAATCAAAAGAGCAACAGAAGAAGGCTTACGATTGGTGTTAGGAGAAGCGACAAATCCGAAGTCCATGCGTTTGATGGAGAAGTATCATGGCATGACAAAATATGTAGACGTAGAAGGAAACTATATTGTTCATAAATATGAAAACAATGAGCGGTTAAACCATATTCCACCGACTGTAGCAGATGGCATTTACATCATTGTAAAAGAACTTTAAAATTTCATCGTTAATACATTAGTAGAATAGGAGATTTTTTTTTCATGGAAGCGATTATGCTGGGGATTATTATAGTTTTATTATGTACATCGTTGTATTTTGCTTACCAATATTTTTCGCTTAAACGTCATTCTGATATAACGCATGAGGTTATAAATGGAATGGGGGAATTATCAGTAGATCAAGTAACAGCGCAATTTCATTCATTCGCAAAAAATGTGAATGAAAAAGGTGAGAACCTGACGGAACATGGAGAATACGCAGCTGAGAAGGCTGATATTGTAAGGGCCGCAATCGATGAGGTAGGGAAAGGGTTGAAAAAGCAATTAGTCGCTACTGAAGAGAGCTCTACTTCGATCGAAGATATGACAGAAGCGATTGAAGAACTATCTATCAGATCAAATCAAATTTCAGAACAATCGAATACGACGTTAGAATTGACGCAAGAAGGTAACGAAAAGTTAAAAGATTCGATGATAAAAATGGAGCAATTTAATCAAACGATTAATACAACATTTGATGCCATCAATATACTTGGGGAAAAATCGCACGAAATTGGTATGATTGTAAAAGTCATTACAGGGATTTCAGAGCAAATTAATTTATTAGCATTGAACGCAGCGATCGAAGCAGCCCGTGCAGGTGAACACGGTAAAGGGTTTGCTGTAGTTGCTGATGAAGTGCGTAAATTAGCTGAACAATCACGTCAGTCAGCTGCTGAAGTATCGAATATTGTAAAAAATATTCAAGAAGAGACAGACAAAGTTGTCACATCAATGAATCAAGGAACAGAAGAGTTTGCACAAACGAATACAACTATTTTAGAAATTGGCACGATGTTCGAAAAGATTGTAGATACTATAAAAATTATTGCTGACAATAATGCGAATTCATCTGCAAGTACGGAAGAATTATCGTCAAGCTCTCAGCAAATTATGGCTGCTATGAGAGACATTTCGTTCATTTCCCGAGAATCAGTTGAAATGTTTGAAGAGCTAGTTGAAATTAGCGATGATGAATTAAGTACAATGCAAAAACTAGTTCAAGAGGCACAGAGTCTTGTCGATTTACAAGATGATGCAGAAAAATTACTTTTAGCATTGGAGCAAGGTAAGGAAACGATTAAGTAAAAGCAGGTTCATAAACATAACGAGAGTTCTCATTCATTTGAGAGCTCTTTTTTGTTTAGCTTCTATATGATTGGAGCAGTAGAAAAAGGAAGAGCCTCATAATAGATAAGTACAGATTGTTAGTTAATGTTAAATTTAATTTAAAAATAAATATGATATTTGTGTAATCATAATGAATATACCTTCATATTGTATATAATGTTGAATAAAATTAAACTTAGTGGAAAGTTCTGTTGAATAAGGAGGAGTAATTTGGAAAATGAAGAATATTAGGTAATAACATAATACACGGTGAGCTAATGGTCATGTATAAACCTTATTGACTTCCAATACGATGATATTTATTAGGGGGAACTAAGATGTGGAAAAATGTTAAAAGGGGAACGGCAGTAGCACTACTAACAGGGGGACTTCTTTTTGGCGGAATTAATGCATCAGCTGCTACGTTTAAAGATGTACAGCATCAGTATTGGGCAAAAGAGGAGATTACCTTCTTAGTCGAACAAAGCATCATTAAAGGTTATAAAGATGGCACATTCCAACCAGAGAAAACGATTACGAAAGCACAAGCTGCGACAATGCTAGTGAGAGCGTTACAGTTACAGACAACGAATAATCCAGATCCAGCCTTCTTAGATGTATCCAAACAGCATACAGCTTACAAAGAAATTACAGCAGCAGTGGCGGCAGGTATTTTTCCAGCAGGAGGACATTTTAATCCGAATGAACAGTTAACAAGGGAAGCTGTAGCAGAAGCTATTGCCAATGCTTTTAAATTAGAAAGTATAGGGCAATTTGAATTTAAAGATGTGCCTAAAACAGCTAAAGGCTATCAAGCAATAGTCAGTTTAGCGGAGCATGATATTGCAAAAGGGTATTCAGATGGCACATTTAAGCCAAATGAAAAAGTAACGAGAGCGCAGTTTTCAGCTTTTATGGCGCGTGCATTGAGTGCAGACTTCTTGCCAACACAATATAATATTCCGTTTAACGTAAACCCGGCTGTGATGTTATTTAGCAATGCTTTAACGAATCCTAGCGAAGCACAAAATCTATTTGTTGATCATAAATTTGATGTAGCTGTGTTGGCGAAACAACTAAAAAATCTGGAGTTAGTGGAAGT
Source organism: Lysinibacillus sp. RU7 (assembly GCF_057837305.1). Classification (NCBI taxonomy): domain Bacteria; kingdom Bacillati; phylum Bacillota; class Bacilli; order Caryophanales; family Bacillaceae; genus Lysinibacillus; species Lysinibacillus sp. RU7. The sequence continues at coordinate 5,143 of NZ_JBYQFK010000034.1, forward strand.
AAAAGAAGTAGCAAGGTTAAACGGGGAAGTAGAATTGGCTGTTACAGTGAAAGCGGAATTGGTCCATCCTGAAACGAGTGGATTCCTAAATGAGGGGAAAAACCAATTATATATGTTAATTACACGTAACGGTTATATGGATTATAAAATTGCCTCCATAAGTAAGAACCCACATTTATATGGGGATGACGGCATTCAGTTCACAACAGACGATGCACAGTCCCTTTTTGAAGAAGCACAACAAGGCTATTGGTATGTAGTGATGGGGGGCGAAGGAAAACGAAATGAAGCAACCTTTACTTATGAAGGGGTAGATTACCGCTACATGGGCGAAACGCTCAATACGATGGAAAAGTTACAGGCGTATTTAGGAACGGTATATACAGGTGAACAAGTAGAAGAATTAATTAAAACATTAGGGATTATTGAACGTAGCGGCTTTTTAGCACAGCCGAATGCAGATGGAGGAAGCTTATTAAATTGGTCCAAGGCAATGACTAAAGAAACTGTACGAACAGCAAGTATGAGAAGCTACGAAATGATGGTCCCAATTGGAGTAGAGGGAGAATACGAGACACTCCTAGGGGAACTCCACTTTGTAAAAGGAAAGGGCTGGCGCGTGCATCGTCTTGAAACAAAAGCAAATCATGAGCCAGTTGCCTTAACATCCGAAGAGGCATTAGCACTGTTTGAGCAATCACAAACGAGTTATTGGTATGTCGTAAGTGGTGGTGAAGGGAAGCGAGATAGCTCCGTCTTTACTTATAACGATCAATATTACCGTTACATGGCCGAAACATTAAATACAATGGAGAAGTTACAGGCATATTTAGGGGCAGTCTACACAGAAGAACAAGCAAATCATTTAATTGAAACGTTAGGGATCATTGAATATAAAGGCGTGTTAATACAGCCAGATGCGGATGGGGGAAGTTTATTAGACTGGGGTAGGGCAACGATTAAAGAGCTTTCAAGTACAGGGAATGTAAAACGTTTCGAGATGATGGTGCCAATCGGTGAGTCAAATGAGTTGGCGAAGTACGTTGGTGAACTCCATTATATTGAAGGGCTAGGCTGGCGTGTGCATAAACTAGCAGCTAAATAAAATAAAGGGCTTAGAGATTTCAGCTAAGCCCTTATTCATTTATATCTTTAAAATAGCCATATATTTTACATAGATTAATAAGGATATTTCATTTAAAATTAACACATACATGTCATATTGATAAACGGTAAGAAAGCTTACTGTAACAAGGATTTACAGTTGTTATTTTACGATTATGAGTATAACATGAGAACGAATGAAAGTAGGGTAAACAAAATGAATGCAAAAACAAATATGAAATGGATGGAAGCAGCTAGCTATGAGGAAATGAGTAAGTTAGCGGCAGATTTGTTTAAAGCACAACTAAAAGAACATAAACAAAGTGTATTTGGTATGGCTACAGGGGGGACACCAGAAGGCTTTTATAAAGAGTTAGTTGCTAGCTATCAAGCGGGTGAAATTTCGTTCGCTGAGGCCACATCGTTTAATTTAGATGAGTATATTGGTATAGCACCTGAAAATAAAGTGAGCTACCACTATTATATGGACGAACATTTATTTAATCATATCGATATGAAACGTGAAAACATTCATGTACCAACTGGTAATGTAGTAGACGTTGAACAAGCGGCTACTGATTATGATGCGGCAATCGAAGCGGCAGGTGGCATTGATATGCAGCTTTTAGGCATTGGTGTGAATGGACATATTGGCTTTAATGAACCAGGTTCTTCATTCGAAGCAGGTACAAACATTGTGGAGCTAACAGAGTCAACACGTGAGGCGAATAAAATTTACTTCGATCAGCCAGAAGATGTACCGACACATGCAATTACAATGGGCATTAAAACGATTATGCAATCGCGTAAAATTGTGCTATTAATTTCAGGTGTTTCTAAACAGGAAGCATATGACCGCTTGCGTTCGGGCGAAGTAACAGAAGACTTCCCAGCAAGTGCACTGCACAATCATCCAGATGTAACGGTTATTTATACAGGTGTGAAATAATGAAAATAAGCAGGCCGCTAGCGAGCCTGCTTGTTTTATTTTTTGTTCGATAATATCACACCACAAATAACAGCGAGGCCACCGATGACTTGTGCGATGCGTAAATCTTCACCGATGAATAACACTGCAAAAATAGTAGCAAAAAGCGGAATAAAATTCAGATAAATACTCGCCTTATTTGCCCCGAGTGCTACGACGCCCGTGTTCCAACTTAAAAAGGCTACAATGGATGCGGCAATTCCGACATAAAAAATAGCGCTAATTGTACTGAATGACCATACAATCTCAGCTGATGTTGTCGTTAATTCATAAATTGTAAACGGTAATAGCATGAGTGCACCTAATGCGATTGTCACGAGAAACGTGGAGTAGCCTGGCAAGCGTCCAGCATATTGCTTGACGAGAAGGGAGTACACACCCCAACAAACGACAGCTACAAGGACGATTAAGTCACCTTTATTAAAGGAGAAGGCAAGTAAGCTTTCAAGTGAGCCACCGGAAATAATGAAGGCAACACCTGTTAATGATAGCGCTGTGCCGAATAGCTGAAATTTGGATAAACGTTCTTTCAAAAAGATAAAGGATAATATGTAAATAATAATCGGTGTCGATGAATTCATTAAAGAGGCATTAATCGACGTTGTAGAATGGAGCCCGATATAGACAAGTGTATTAAAGCAAGCAACACCTGTCATGGCCATCATAATGACAGCAGGCCAATGTGCTTTGATCATAGACCATTCTTGTTTTGTACGGCTATAAGCGATCGGTAAAAAAATCATAAAAGCTACACACCACCGTAAGAAAGCGAGTGTAACAGGTGGTATATCTCCCGTTACAGCTCGTCCAATCACAAAGTTACCACCCCAAAGCAATGTGGCAAGGACGAGCAAAAGCTGTGGTGGGAATTTCATAATAAAAACTCCTTTTTAAAATTATTTCGAAAACTCAAATACAATTATAGGAATAGAACATTACATAATGCAATGCACTACATATGTTAAAATAACAACATCAACAAAAAGGGGGAATGAGGCAATGAAAATACGCCCAAAAAGAATAAAAAGCGGAGATACAGTAGGGCTCGTAGCGTTAAGTAGTCCATTAAAAATGGAGCAACTACAAGCGAAAATAGATTTTATTGAATCATTCGGTCTTCATTATAAGCTAGGACAAACTATTGGGATGTCACAAGGAATGCTTGCTGGGACAGATGAAGAACGAGTGGAAGATTTACATGCGATGGTGCAAGATGAAGAGATAAAAGCCATTTTCTGTGTGTGCGGTGGTTATGGGGCAGGACGGATGGCAGACAAAATCGATTATCAATTAATAGAGGAAAATCCAAAAATTATTTGGGGCTTTTCAGATATTACGTATTTACATACGGCTGTTAATGAGTTTGCGGATGTCGTGACATTCCATGGACCGATGCTATCAAATGGGCTAGAGCCACTTGACGCGCTATCCGCTAAAATGTTTCAACAATTATTTACACCAATCGAAATGCAATATGATGAAATGATTAGTCCACTAGAGGCGTTATCAGATGGCATCGTTCGCGGCGAGCTAACAGGTGGCAATTTAAATCGTTTAGTCAGTACACTCGGTACGAAATTTGAGTTTGATGCGCGCGGTAAAATTATTCTTTTAGAAGATATTGGGGAATCGCTTGAGCGAATTGATGGGATGATGAATCAGTTACGTTTAGCACGTAAATTAGAGCAAGCGGCAGGCTTTATCATTGGAAGCTTTACGAATTTAGGGGAAGGGGAGACGCATGAGCAAGTAGTTGAGATTATGCGAGACTATTTAGCCTCGCTTCAAAAGCCGGTTGTTTCAGGATTTATGATTGGTCATTGCACCCCGAATATCGGTATTCCTCTAGGCGTGGACGCTATTTTAGATGCAAATGAAAAAGTATTGCGTATTTTACCTGGGGTGGAATAAGTAGAGCGTGACTGCACGAAGGCGGTCACGCTCACTTTGTTACGGGTGTGAAAATAATCAAAATTACCGAAGTAACCTTTAGCAATAGTTGGTCATTTGTTAAAGGTAACCGGAGTAACAGGTGATTGGTCATCGGTTTGCATATAGCATTCAAGTTGTGAAATATGCAAAAAAGCGAAAAACACCCGTAACAAACTCGGTTTGGAGTTTTAACGACTCCTTCTATAAATTCTATACGATTTCATACAGTCTGAAAAGCTTAATATATCAAGTCTTTTTCAATTTTTATCATTCATTGCATTTCATACAACCGTATTTAGTTGTAGTCAAACCCGTAGTCAAAAGTTCATGTACTGCTCAAACTTTTTGGTAGCTTCTTCTTTCGCTTTGTTCGTGACATGAGTGTAAATGTTCATTGTAGTTTTTACATCACTATGGCCTAATCTATCTTGTACTTCTTTCAGCGAGGCCCCAGCTTTAAATAATAGGCTACAATGTATATGGGTAGGGCTTTTATTAGCTAACTAAGTCAAAGACTATAGATATGAAAGTTTTAATCCTACTCCAACTTCTCCTAAATCAGTAACTGTCGAAAGAGCTATTTTCGAGTGTAAATCTGTACAATGGCAAGCATGAAGCTTAGTAGGTTTAAGATTTTTTATATAATGAACTGTATTATCTAACTGCTCTTTAGTTGGATTCAATAGGTGAAATCCTCCGATAATATCAACGACTCTCTCTTCTTGACATACCTCTTTAGCATATTCAATAATGTTACATATTCCAGCATGTGCACATCCTACGATAATAATTAACCCTTTTGAAGATTTATAAACAATTGCTGAGTCATCCTCAACAAAGTCGTCAATACTCCCCTGATTTGTAACAACTTGACCTATCGAATCTTTGCCTTCAAAATCAAATATTCTTTTAATTTCCCCTAAAAACACCAATCTATCTGTTAACCATAATGGTTCTTTAGTTAATTGGACTGGAAAGTGTCTACTTAACTTTTCATGTGATAAAATACTCCCTATCTCTCCTACAGGATCAATTAGTTTCGTGTTAAAAACCAATGGATGCCCAATAATCTTGGGAGTATTGTGGTTTATTTCTTCATTTTTAGCTTCCATATGTAGTCTAATTAAATGTGTCAGTCCCCATGTATGATCCACATGTCCATGTGATAAGGCAACATAGTCGAGATTTCTTAAATCAATTCTCATTTTATCTGCATTCTTTATAAAGGCATCTGAATATCCAGTATCAAAAAGGATACGTTTATCATCTTCTTCAATAAAAAAAGATAGCGCAGGTTCCCCTAAAAAATAGCGATCAATTAAAGTATTATTATCTACCAAAACGGTTAATTTCATATAACATCTTCCTTTTTTATTAATTATAACTAAGTAAAGTAAGTTGTGTTCTATATAGTTAAACTTTTTCTAGAACAATAAAATTCATACATATTGAACTAAACTGCTCCGTTAGTTGAATAGCAACAATATTTTTTGAAAACATCCTAAATAAAAAAGATTGAAGCAATAAGCCTCAATCTTATATTTAAAATCTTGCCCCCGACAACGCTATTTTTGATAAATGGCATTCACTTAGCTTGGAATACCCTTGAAAAAGCCTTGTATCTATTGGTGTAACAGCGTTTTTATCGAAGTGTGTTACGAGTCTCACCGCCCCGAGCTTAGAAGTATTTCGAATCGTCAAAGTCTATTTGTACTTGATAGTTTTTCGCATTGATTGCGTTGGATAGGCGATGTGCTGATTTTTCCAGTTCGTTTGCCTTAACGCGGTATTCATTTGGCTCATATAATGCGACACGATAAAAGATCGTATCTCCTGAACCGTGGAAGAATGACTCTTTCTCAGATGAACCAAGGTCTTTATATAATGATGCTTGTGAACGAAGTTGAATCGCTAACTCAATCGCCTCAACGAGTGTATATGCTTCATTTTCAAACATAATCGTATTTTGAATATTCGCTTCGTAAATTAAACGGTCCAAAGTACGTGAATCATTGCGTATGTCTTGTAATTCAGCATCAATCACTTGTAAAGTGCGTTCAGGTACTTTTGGCTCTTCTCCTTTTTCTACAACAGTATGTGATACGCTATGAATCTCTGAGATTAGCTCTTGTTTCTTCTTATTTAAAATTGATTTTAGTTTAACGGCTTCTGCTAATGAAATCATAGAATCGCTCCTTATAAAGAAGTATGTCGTGACTCGGCAGAAAGTACATCGATTATGTAGTCGCCACCATTCACTTGCGTAAACATATTACCAGAAGATGTAAGGAGTTGTCTTGCATTAACCTCATCTATTGAGGGTGGTAAATAGAAAATGTGAAGAGCTTGTGTCGTTTCCTCAGTTGTTGCAGTACGAAGTGAATCGACAAATGGACTACCAAAGGCGCCAAGCTTGTCTCGCGAATACGGGATATTTTTTAGTACGTTATAACGACCGTTCAATCCTTCATATCCTGTTTCCTCATCGCCTAATGCAATGACAACATCTCCTTCGAGCTTTGCTATATCATAAATCCCAATAGGCATTTCATATTGCAATGAAAAGAAATTATTTAAGTCAACAGCTGAATGAACAGGTGTTAGGTAATTTTGTTTCGCGATTCGTCGCATTAAGCTTTCCGCAGAATGGCGATAACGATTTGGATCAGCACCAAGTGTTTTCCACAATGTACGCCATTCTTGAATACCAGCACGTTCCGTTACAGGTTTGTCTTGCATTTCCAAAAATAAATTTTCCTGATAAAGTTGCATGCGTCCTTTAATCATTTGAGGAGAGTGTGAGACCGTAATTTTGGTATAATGAATAATGCCGATTTTAAATTGGCTATGTTTTTCAATCAGTGATGCATCAAGTGAAATGTTCATGTAATCACTCCAACGTTTTTTTGTTAATTGTATCATAAGGAAGGTGAGGAAATGCGTATTGCAGAACTGCAACAAGAGCTGATTGCATATGCAAAATCCATCGGTGTAGATAAAATCGGTTTCACAACGGCCTCGCCATTTCATGAATTAAAAAATAGATTGCGCCGTCAGCAAGAGCTAGGATTTCAATCAGGTTTTGAAGAGTCTAATGTAGACTTGCGAACAGAGCCACTGCAGCTACTCGATAGCGCCGAAAGTATTATTGCGATTGCGATTGCCTATCCATCTAAAATGAAGGATGCGCCAGTTGGAAAGAAAGGGGAGCGCCGCGGTATTTTTTGTCGTGCTTCCTGGGGAGTGGACTACCACGTTGCTGTTCGCGAACGTCTGGCGAAAATAGAACAGTGGCTACTAGAGCGTGTACCCAATGTGTGTATTAAGTCGATGGTTGATACAGGTGAGCTAGTAGATAGGGCGGTAGCGGAGCGTGCGGGTATCGGTTGGAACGGAAAAAATTGTTCCATTATTACACCTGAGTTTGGCTCGTACGTGTATTTAGGTGAGCTCATTACAAATATTCCGTTTGCACCAGATACGCCGATTGAGGATGAGTGTGGAGATTGTAGGCTTTGTATAGATGTGTGTCCGACGGGTGCCATTGTAGAGGCAGGACAATTAAATGCACAACGTTGTATCGCGTACTTAACACAAACGAAAGGCTTTTTACCAGACGAGTTTCGGGGGAAAATCGGAAATCGTTTATATGGCTGTGACACGTGTCAGACGGTTTGTCCAAAAAATAAAGGAAAGGCTAACTGGATTCATACAGAATTCACGCCTGACCCTGAAATTGCCAAGCCATTATTAACACCGCTTTTGTCGATTTCAAATAAAGAGTTTAAAGCTAAATTTGGTCATGTATCCGGCTCATGGCGTGGGAAAAAGCCGATTCAGCGAAATGCCATTTTAGCATTAGCTCATTTTAAAGAAGAGGCGGCAGTGCCAGCGCTAATTGACGTGCTACAAAAAGATGAACGTCCCGTCATTCGTGGCACTGCGGCATGGGCACTCGGGAAAATTGGTGGTCCTGAAGCCGAACAAGCATTACAATGTGCGATGACACGTGAAACCGATATAGAAGTATTAGAAGAAATTCAAAAAGGATTAGCATTATTATAAGAAAGAGGTCTTTACTTTGCCGTTACATGTTGTTTTATATCAACCAGAAATCCCTGCAAATACAGGAAATATTGCACGTACGTGCGCGGGAACAAATACAAGCTTGCATTTAATTCGTCCGCTTGGCTTTTCGACTGACGATAAAATGCTAAAGCGTGCAGGGCTTGATTATTGGGAGCACGTCAATGTGGTGTACCATGATTCGCTCGAAGATTTTGTGGAGTATGCAAAGGATGGCGATGTGTATTTAATTGAAACATATAGTGATGAGCCATTTACGACACATGATTTTAGCGATACAGCACGTGATATTTATTTTATGTTTGGAAAAGAGACAACAGGCTTGCCGAAAGACTTTGCCTACGAGCGTCGCGATATGTGTTTACGTATCCCGCAAAGCGACCATATCCGGTCATTAAACTTATCAAACACAGCAGCCATTGTTATTTACGAAGCATTAAGACAACAAAACTATCCGGGATTAAAATAATTGCATAAAATAAAAAATGCCAGTTATCTTGAACGATAGCTGGCGTTTAAAATTATGTTATGAAGGATTAATCTCACTTATAGATTGGCTGCTTTTGTGCATTTGATTTGTTGCCGTTGCAGTATCATAAGCAATGAGAATGACGCCGAGCTTATTTTCAAGCGCTGTGATTTCTTCTAACTTGTCATTGCTAAGTTGGGCAAATGTATTGTTTTCCAAGATGTCACACCCTTTCTTTAAAAAATATTATGAACTTTTTTAAAGAAGGCTATACTTTTGAAAACTAGACTTCATCTTCAACAGTGAAAATAATACGAATACCGTTTGGATCTACTGTTGAAAATAGTTGCTTGCCACCGTATGCTGGTGCCTCATCGTATTGTTGAACCGTTACACCTGCTGTTTCTAATTTCGCTTTGACGGCTTGTGCATATCGTTCATCTTGTAATACGACAGTATATGATTTTAAGCCGACCGCATTTTCAGGTAATGCAGGACGACCAGCACTATGCCAAGTGTTTAAGCCAATATGGTGGTGATAGTTGCCAGTGGAAATAAATAGAGCTTGCCCGCCGTAACGACAGACCACATTATAATCTAATACATTCGTATAAAATTCCTCCGTTTTGTGAAGATCACTTACTGATAAGTGAATATGCCCCATCACTGTTCCTTTAGGAAGACCATTCCAGTTGCCATCCGCTTCAGCTAAAATGGGTTGGAAGTTTAGTTGTTCTGTGACCATATGCACGTAACCTTCTCCATTCCAAGTCCACTCATTTTCAGGACGATCTACATAAATTTCAATCCCGTTGCCATCTGGATCATTTAAATAGAGTGCCTCACTCACATCATGGTCTGCTGCGCCTAAACGAACATTATGTTGAATAAAATGTTGCACGATGTTGCCTAAGTCTTTACGAGTTGGTAATAATAAGGCAAAGTGATAAAGTCCTGTAAAGCCTTGTTGTGGAATCGCTTCTTTTACTTCTACTAAAGAAAGCAAGCTTGTTTGATGATCAAATGTTAAATAGGCTATGTTTTCTGTTTGTTTTAGGACTTGAAAGCCAATAATCGTTGTATAGTATTCGATGGAACGTTTTAAGTCAGACACTTTTAGCTGAACATGTGATGTATACAAATTTGGTTTTTGATGAAAGTGTGTAGTCATTGGATAGAAAAACCCCTCTTAGTTTATTTTTTGATAGTTACTTACTTTATGTAACTTAATATATGTATTTTATCTAAAAAAGTCAAGAAAAAAGACGACCGTTTAAACGATCGTCTTTTTAGGCGGATAGGAAAGTATAAGTTTCATGGATATCCTCCGCCGAAGAAAACACATCCACGCACTGTACGATAAAGCGAGTTGTGTTTTTCTAATCGGTGTAGGTTAAGGATTAGTTTTCTTTTGAAAACGGTTTACCTTCATACCCAGCTGTGAAGATTGCAGTTAAGAATGCAGCACACACACCAAGAACTAATAATAATCTCATGGAAGTACCCTCCTCATGGAATGAAAAATTTCTCAATATTAAGTATATCCTATCTAGTAAGGCTTGACCATTAATATTTTATGACGAAAATGGTTCAAATAACGGAGATGGGGAATCATAAAAATAGGAGGAATGATGATGACAAAAGAAAATGAGAAAATTTTAAATGGTTATATGGCAAATAACATGGAAGAACTCATCTATTTAGGGAAGCAAATGGAGGATTTACGGGATGGCAAGCAGCTAGAGGAAGATGGGCGGAATCCAGATCCACAACAATTCGATGAAGAATAAGGATGGCAACATAACACCATGATACGATAGGACCCCTCCGAGTAGATATACTGCTATAATTGATATTTTATTTCATATATTGTGAAAAAATGGACACAAATTAAGGTGTACAGGAATATCATATAACAGGAGGGGTCTATACGGATAAGGAGTCTATCGTAAATGGCTATATGGCCAGTACAATGAAGGAGTTAAAAGCATTGGGGAAACAAATGGAACATATTAAAGAACAGCAGCGGGGAAGTAATCGAAAGGCAGAGCCTAAAGAAACGGATAAGGAACAATAAAAACCACGAAGCATTTGAGCTCTTCGTGGTTTTTTCTGTTAAAAGAATGATTAGCTACGAGAGTATTCGCTTAACTCTTCACGTAGTTTTGCCTTTAAGAATTTTCCTACCGATGTTTTTGGGATTTCATTTAAGAAGACAACATCGTCTGGAATCCACCAATTTGCAAATTGCCCTTCAAGCGATTGAAGTAATTCTTCTTTTGTTGCTGTAGCGCCTTCATGTAATACGACACATGCGAGTGGTCGCTCTTGCCATTTTTCATGCGGTACCGCAATCACTGCCGCTTCAAAGACAGCAGGGTGTGACATTAACGCATTTTCTAAATCAACTGAAGAAATCCATTCGCCACCAGATTTAATTAAATCTTTTGTGCGGTCTGTAATTTTGATATAGCCTTCTTTTGTCAAAACAGCAATATCGCCCGTATACAGCCAACCATCGCGGAATGCTTCAGACGAGCGCTCGTCTTTATAATATTCCGATGCAATCCATGGTCCTCGAATACGTAGCTCGCCCATTGTTTTACCATCTTGAGGGACCGGACCGTTTTCATTGACTATTTCTGTTTCAATTAGGGAAACCGTTAGCCCTTGTGTCGCACGAATATCGAGTCGCTCGTCTTTGTTATAGTCATCCATTTCTGTCGTGTAGTTTGAGATAGAAACAAGTGGCGACGTTTCGGTCATACCGTAACCGACAACGAATGGTACACCTAATTTTTCTTCGTATGCTTGAATGAGCCCTTTCGGTGATGCAGAGCCGCCTGAGATGACTAGACGTAAAGAGGATAGGTCACGCGGATTTTTTTCTTGCTCCGCTAATACTCCTAACCAAATGGTCGGTACCCCTGCAGTCACCGTGACTTTTTCCCGTTCCATTAAATCAAGCAGTAATGGCGGTGTAAACATTGGCCCTGGTAGTACAAGAGTCATACCGTAGTTCACGGCTGCAAATGGGAGCCCCCAAGCATTGACATGGAACATTGGGACAATCGGCATGCTGACATCACGCTCACATACCCCAAATGATTCGGCTAACCCAAGTGCCAGGCTATGTAGCACAATACTACGATGATTATACACGACTCCTTTTGGCATACCAGTTGTAGCGGATGTATAGCACATACCAGCTGGCAAATTTTCGTCTAGGTCATCAGGAAATGCATAATTTTCATCTGCCTCAGCGAGTAAAGCTTCATAAGAATAGACATTTTCAAAGCTAGATTCAGGAACGACTGTATCATCGCGCATGACAATAATATGCTTCACTGTTTTTAAATGTGGAAGCGCTGGCTCTACTAGTGGGAACAAATCGCCATCAATTAATAAAATTTCATCTTCCGCATGATTAATAATATAAATAATGTGCTCTGGTGCTAGGCGAATATTAATCGTATGAAGGATAGCACCCGCACAAGGAACAGCAAAATAAGCCTCAAGATGGCGGTGGTGATTCCACGCAAACGTACCCACCTTTGTGCCGCGTGTCATCCCGAGTTTTGTTAAAGCGTCGGCTAGGCGACGTGTACGCTTAGCATACTCTGCATATGTGATACGATGCGTCATTGTTTCACTTGTACGAGAAACGATTGTTTTGTTCGGGAAATATCTCTCTGCCCGTTTTAAGAATCCTGTTAATACTAATTGTGTATCCATCATTTCTAATCATCCCCTTTTAGAAAAAATACGTACAAAGGATAAATATTCTACTTAATTAAGAAAATTCCTTTTAAAATGAAGACGATTTCGAAATAAACGTTCGACACAAAAAGAAAATGTCCCGGGAACCCCGAGACATTTTGATTAATGTGGTAAAAAGACAAGTTGGATAACAAATAGGACAGCGAATAAATAAAGAAGTGGATGTACTTCACGTGCTCGCCCTTTAACGACCTTCATTAATGGATATGAAATGAATCCTAACGCAATACCAGTGGCAATACTTGATGTTAAAGGCATTGTTAAAATAACAAGGAATGCAGGGAAGGCTTCATCGAAGTTGTCCCATTCAATATTTTTCACTGCACCAATCATTAAGCTACCAACGATAATAAGCGCCGGTGATGTAATGGCTGCTACGCCAGATAATGAGGCAACAAGCGGTCCGAAGAAGGATGCAACCATAAACAGTACAGCGACTGTTAACGTCGTTAAACCAGTACGCCCACCAGCAGCAACACCAGCAGAAGATTCGATATAGGCACTCGTTGGGCTTGTACCGAACATTGATCCGACTGTTGTTGCAACAGAATCCGCAAGAAGTGCATGACGTGCTTTCGGTAATGTATCACCTTTCATTAAACCAGCTTGCTTTGCTACCCCAATCATTGTACCTGTCGTATCAAATAGCGTCACTAAAATAAATGAAAAGACAACGCCGTATAACCCGTAAGAAATGACATCACCGATTGCGGTAATTGGGTTCCATACTAAAATCCCTTCTGGTAAGTGAGGACTTGCTACAATCCCGTCTATTTTTAGATGACCTGTAATACTAGCGACGATAGATGTCGCAACCATTCCTAAAAATAGAGCACCATGTACATTTAGTGCCATTAAAACGACTGTAATAGCTAATCCAAATAGCGTCAGTAGAACAGCAGAGCTAGACAAATCTCCAAGTCCAACTAAGTTTGCTTCATTTGCTTCGACAATGCCTGACATACGTAAACCGATGAATGCGATGAAAAGACCGATCCCCGCTGTAATCGCTAGCTTTAAATTTGCTGGAATCGCTGTAATTAATTTTTCACGGAAAGAAGTTAAACTTAAGCCGATAAAAATTAAACCCGCTACAAAGACAGCAGCAAAGGCTGTCATGTAATCAATGGTACCATTGGAGCCTAACACGACAGCATAAGTGAAGTAGGCATTCAAACCCATACCAGGCGCAATCGCAATTGGATAATTCGCCATGAAGGCCATCCACAAAGTACCGATAATTGCTGAAATAATCGTTGCCATAAATACTTGATCAATCGGAACACCCGCATCAGCTAATATAATTGGATTGACGACAACGATATAAACCATTGTTAAAAATGTTGTTAAACCTGCTAACAGTTCTGTTCTTACAGTTGTGTTATTTTCTTTTAGTTTAAACATGTAAGGAACCTCCCTAAACACGAACGATATTAAAAACATTTTATATAATATTCGTTTTTTAGAGTAAATGCAACTATTTTTATTAAATTTTTGTGTGTTGCCTAAAATTGTTATAATAGAAATAGTGAGAAAAAAGGAGTGAGAAGCTTGAATTTACAATCTACAAAGAAATTAGCGAACGGTGTGGACATGCCCATTTTAGGTCTTGGTGTATATAAAATGACAGATCCACAAGAAACAGTTGAAGCCATTACAAAGGCATTAGACGTTGGATATAGAGGGATTGATACAGCTGCTCTTTACTATAACGAAGAGCAAGTAGGCGAGGCGATTCGCCATTCGGGTGTACGACGTGAAGACATTTTTGTGACAACGAAAGTGTGGAATACTGACCAAGGCTATGACAATACATTACGTGCATTTGAAGTATCATTGAAAAAGCTAGGCATGGACTATGTAGATTTATACTTAACGCATTGGCCAGTAGAGGGGAAATATCCTGATACGTACCGTGCCATTGAGCGTTTATACGAGGAGAAATTAATTCGTGTACCTGGTGTATCGAACCATCATGAGGCACATTTGCAAGAAGTGATGAAAGTGGCCCAAATCCCACCAATGGTCAATCAAATCGAAGCACACCCGTATTTATCACAAGAGCCTTTACGTGCATTTTGCGCTGAACAAGGAATAGCAGTCACAGCTTGGTCACCGCTTGGACGAGGTGGCGTTTTACAAGATGAAGCGATTGTGAACATCGGTGAAAAGTATGGTAAATCAGCGGCACAAGTTGTACTACGTTGGCACATCCAAAATGACATTCTTGTCATTCCAAAATCGGTCACACCAGCTCGTATTGAAGAGAACGCCGATATTTTTGATTTTGAACTTTCAACTGAAGACATCGTAAAAATCAATCACTTAAATCGTAACCAACGTTTTGGTAAAAATCCAGATAACTTCCACTTTGATTTCTAATGAAAAAGAAGCGCTACAAATGTTTAGCGCTTCTTTTTTATGCTTGGTTATTGATCCTTCACCGTAATAATTTGATTTAGAAATGGATGTGTGAATTGTAATTGAATGGCATGTAGCTCATAATCACCACTAGCTGTTTGGCGTGCATTGTACATTGTATCGCCAACAATTGGGTGTCCGAGATGTGCTAGATGAACACGAATTTGATGTGTTCGACCTGTCTCTAGCACTAAGTGAACGACGCATGTCCCTTTGAAGCGTTTGATGACTTCATAATGGGTAATCGCATGTTGACCTGATGCTGATACAACGCGGCGTGTATTGTGATGGCGGTCTTTGCCGATAGGGGCATTGATTGTACCGCTGTCTGATCGAATATTGCCTTGTACTTCGGCTTCGTATGTGCGAATAATGGATTTTTCTTCAATCATCCGGTCAAAAACAGACTTCGCAATCGGATGCTTTGCCACGAGGAGTAAGCCCTTTGTTCCTTGATCGAGACGATGAACATGCTCCGCATATGTGCCACCATTTGCTTGAATATGTGCCATTACATGATTCATGCAAGTATTTACATCAGATGCTTCATTCGGATGTGTCGCCATTCCTTTTGGCTTCGATACAATTAAACAGTGCTCATCTTCATAACGAATATTAAGATGACAGCTCTGTGTTGGTTTGTAATTGGAAGTGGGCATCTCAAAAGAAAATGTTAATTTTGTGCCCTTCGGTAGTGCCTCCTTCCAGTTGACCGGTTCACCGTCTTTCGTAATCGCCTTTGCCATACGTAATTCATGTACTTGTTTTTTACCTAGTCGCCACTCGTTACGAAGTAGCTCTTCTACCGTTTCACCGTCGCGTACGATTTCATATTGAAA
This sequence comes from Lysinibacillus sp. RU7, assembly GCF_057837305.1. Classification (NCBI taxonomy): domain Bacteria; kingdom Bacillati; phylum Bacillota; class Bacilli; order Caryophanales; family Bacillaceae; genus Lysinibacillus; species Lysinibacillus sp. RU7. The sequence continues at coordinate 20,762 of NZ_JBYQFK010000034.1, forward strand.
CATCGTTATATTCCCTCCCAAAAAGAAAGTACCCTTACTATGAAGGGTACCCTACATTGATTATTTTCCTACACTTTCGAAAAATTCGCGTGCCTCAGCTTCGCTATGGTCGCCATATAAACGTGTAACCTCTTCACCATGTTCAAAGTAAATTAACGTTGGTGTTCCTTTTAGGTCATACGTTGTCCACGCATTTTCAAACTCTAACACGTTTAATTGGTCAATTTGAACGTCTTCTTCTTTAGCAGCAGCCATTAACTTTGGCGTGAATTGTTTACAATACCCACACAATGGGCTGAAGAAGTAAGCGAAAACCTCTTTACCTGAGTCGATTTTTTTCTGTAAATCTTCCGGTAAAATAATGTTTTGATAGTTTTCATCATCTAATAAATCAATAGTTGATTGCTGTAAATTCTCTGTACCATATGGGTTATTTTTTAGCTTACTCGAATTTGATTGGCTTTGTAATACAAGCATAGCTCCAAATAATAATACGACGACTGCGCCAATAATACCTAATTTTTTCAAGTTATTTTTCCTCCTTTAAACCCTTTAACATATAAAAGCTAACACCCGCGATGATGATAAATGCAGTAAGTGCAAGGAACGGGATTGTAATAAAGCCGAGCCAATTAATGTATGCTCCTGTACAAGAAACTTGTCCACAAGAAGGAGCACTTTCCTGTAAAAACGTAATTTTTTGAATGCCGTAGTGATAAAGTGAAATACTACCACCTATACAAGCAAATACGGCTGTCGTTAAAGCGATACGTGCATTTTTTTGTATGTACGCTACAGCTGAAATAATGACAATCGGATACATTAAAATACGTTGATACCAGCACATTTCACACGGGATATAGCCACGTACTTCTGAAAAATACAATGATCCTAACGTAGCGATGAGCGACACAGAAAAAATCGCTAGCAAGCTATTTTCCATTTTTTTGTTCATAAATAAGACCTCGGTTATTTTTTGTAATTTATAACGCAACCTCACTTAATTTGGCTGAGTTGTATCTTGTTAATTCTTTCTTGATTATAGAGGGTCATGCTTGAGATGTAAATTCTTTCGATTTAAAGGTATTTCATTTAGGTAAATAGGTAGAAGGAGTGTGAAAAATGAGTGAACTAAATATGGCACAATTTGAAAAGAAGATGGTTATTCGTCATATGGAGTTTGATGATATTGAGGCCATTTTAGAAATCCAGCGCTTATCGTTTCCGGGTATGGTCCCTTGGGAGAGAGCGCATTTATATAGCCATTTAACGATTTTTCCAGAGGGACAAATGGTAGCAGAATTTGAGGGGAAAGTTATTGGCTCTTGCTCAAGTCTTCGGATTAATTTTGATGAATATGATGACCGTCATACATGGAATGATATTACGGATAATGGCTTTATTACAAATCATGACCCAGATGGTTACAATTTATATGGCATTGAAGTTATGGTGCATCCGAATTTTCGTCGGATGAAGGTTGGGCAACGGCTGTATGAGGCCCGAAAAGATTTAGCAAGGTCATTGAATTTGAAATCCATTATTATTGGGGGACGAATCCCAAATTATCATCTTCATGCAGATGAAATGAGTCCGCGTGAGTATGTCGATGCTGTGAGTCGTCATAAAGTGTATGACCCGGTGTTAACATTCCAAATGATGAACGGCTTTATATTGATGCGCATTAACCCTAATTACTTATCAGACGATAAAGCGTCAGGGAAGTACGCAACATTAATGGAGTGGAATAATGTTGATTATAAACCGCAGTCAAAGCGTCATTTTAAAACGAGCTATCCGGTCCGGATTTGCGTTGTGCAATATATGATGCGAAAAATTAGCAGCTTTGATGATTTTGCGCAGCAGTGTGAGTACTTTGTGGATGTGGGCTCAGATGCGGCAGCTGATTTTGTGGTATTTCCAGAAATTTTTACGACGCAGCTCATGTCTTTCTTGCATGAGAAATCTCCATCACAAGCGATACGAAAACTAACGGAATTTACCCCGCAGTATATTGAATTATTTACGAATTTGGCGGTGCGCTATAATGTCAATATTATCGGCGGTTCACATTTTGTAGTGGAAGAGGACGAGGAAATTTATAATATTGCGTATCTGTTCCGACGAGATGGTACGATTGAAAAACAGTATAAAATTCATATTACACCGAATGAACGAAAATGGTGGGGCATCTCAAGTGGCGATATTGTAGAAGTATTTGACACAGATTGTGGGAAAATTGCGATTCAAATTTGTTATGATATTGAGTTTCCTGAGCTTGCTCGTATTGCCACAGATATGGGGGCTAATATTATTTTTACGCCATTTTGTACAGAAGATCGTCATGGTTACTTACGCGTCAAGTATTGTGCGCAAGCGCGTGCAGTAGAAAATCAAATTTATACAGTCATTTCTGGTACAGTCGGCAATTTGCCAGAAACAGAAAATATGGATATTCAATATGCGCAGTCTGCGATTTTCGCACCGAGTGACTTTGAATTTGCACGAGACGGGATCGTAGGGGAGACGAACCCAAATGTAGAAATGGTACTCATTGGGGATGTCGATTTGGAAATCTTACGGCGTCAACGTCAAGGCGGCACCGTAAAACATTTAAAAGACCGTCGTCATGATGTATATAGAATAGATTATTTAAAAGAAGAGTGAAGCATTGTCCTATAGGTGAAAGCTTATAGGGCAATTTTTTTGGATCTGTTTATGTGAATGGCACGTGAGTAAATTTTCATAAATATATAGAACGAGCAAAACGTGGAGCTATCCGGTCAAAATGGGTAGCTATGCGAGCAAAATAAAAACCCGTCTCACCCAAAGAAATATTTCATAGCCGAAAATGAGAACCTTTCAAACTCGTCCCGCAATTTGTTTATGATATGATAAAAAATAGAAAGGGTGGAAGCGATGAACGACCATTCGAATATTACGATTTTAAAAGAAATTGCAGAATTGCTAAATGAAGAAACAGAAATGATTCCGATGCTAAAAGGAGCATTACATAAATTTTTAACGGGTACGAAATTTGATACAGGGTGGATTTTCTTTATTAATGAAAAAGGAAAGCCAGAGCTTGTCGTACATGAACACCTGCCAGAAGCACTGGCATTTAACAGCTGCGAGTATTTACGTAAAGGTGGTTGCTGGTGTGTGTCAAAGTACCGAAAAGATGAGTTAAAGCGTGCATCCAATATTATTGAATGTCAGCGTATTGAGGCAGCGATTGAAGCGGAAGTTGGAGATCCACAGGGTATCACACATCATGCGACAGTACCGCTACAATCAGGTCAGGAAAGATTCGGCATTTTAAATGTTGCATCGAAAAATACAGTGCGTTTTTCAGAGGAAGATTTAGAGCTTTTAGAATCTGTTGCCTTTCAGCTAGGTTCAGCGATTAAACGGATTTTACTTGTGAATGAGCAACAAGAAATTGCACTTGTCCAAGAACGAAATCGTTTAGCACGTGATTTGCATGATTCGGTCAACCAATTACTGTTTTCGGTGACGTTAACATCAAGGGCAGGCATTGAAATGACGGATGACGCACATATAAAAGAAACATTTAAAGAGATTCAAAATTTAACGCAGGAAGCATTAAATGAAATGAGGGCACTCATTTGGCAGCTACGTCCGCGCGGGTTAGAAAGTGGTCTGATCGAGGCCATTAAAAGCTACGCAGAGATGTTAGGTTTAAAGTTAAATGTCAGTGTTTCAGGTGTACTTCAATTTCCGTCTCGTGTAGAAGAAGCACTGTTTCGTATGACACAGGAAGCATTAAATAATGTACGCCGGCATGCCGGGGTGAAAGAAGCGGATATTTTTATGACGGTCACACCAACAGATGTACTACTCGTCATTAAAGATGAGGGCAGAGGATTTGTAATTGATTCGAATGTAGCGCTCTTATCCATTGGCTTGCAATCTATTCGAGACCGGGCAAAAGCAATTGGTGGTACAGCAGACTGGGTAAGCGAACTCGGAAAAGGAACAGAACTATTAATTCGTTTGCCATACTAGAAGGGGGGATTCGATGATTCGCGTATTAATTGCGGATGATCATCATGTCGTGCGTCGGGGGTTACTATTTTTCCTAAAAACACAAAAAGATATTGAAGTGGTGGGAGAGGCGAAAAATGGCCTTGAAGCAATAGGGATGGTTGAGGCATTAAAACCAGATATCGTATTAATGGATTTAGTTATGCCAGAGATGGACGGGATTCAAGCAACGAAAAAAATAAAAACAAAGTGGCCTCACGTTCAAATCTTAATGCTAACAAGCTTTTCGGATAAAGATCATGTATTGCCAGCGTTAGAAGCAGGGGCATCTGGCTATCAGTTAAAAGATATTGAGCCAGATGAACTTGTTGAATCGATTCGGACGATTATGCGTGGCGAAAACACAATCCATCCTGAAGCGACGACACAGCTAGAGGAAGGATTACGTGCAGAGGAAAACTTACCGCATGTGCTAAATCCATTAACGCCAAGGGAACAGGATGTATTGGCGGAGCTGACGAAAGGGAAAAGCAATCGTGAAATTGCTTCCTCACTATTCGTGACAGAAAAAACGGTAAAAACACATATATCTAATATTTTTACAAAACTAGAAGTACAGGATCGTACACAAGCCGCATTGTATGCAGTGAAGCATGGGTTAACGGAAGGCAGCGGGCTACAATAATGGTTGAGTAGGCAAGTGAATCCTGAAATGAAGCAAATAAAGGCGAAGCGGCATAGTGTCCGCTTCGCTTTTTCCTTTTATATGTAAAAAACTTGATTTCGATGAATGTTCTAGTGTACTATTTAAATAGTACACTAGAACAGAGGAGTTTACAGGATGAAAAAGTTTGTGAGTTTGGTCAAGAAAGAGTGGCACAATTATAAGTTATGGTTGATTTTACTCATTTTTGCAGGTGCCTTCTTTATCGGCGTATTACCAACATATGCAGATCGCCTATTAAATTTAGTGCTTTCACCAAGTGATGTGCGTTTAACGGCAATCTTTATGGGGATGACGGTGTTATATTTGGTTGCAACGATTCAATTTATCCTGAGTATTCGACGAGACATAAAAATGAAGGAAATATGGCTTCATAGTACGAGAAAGATTACGACATTAATTGGAGCGAAATTATGTTTTTCGGTTATGTGGGCAACAGCTTTAAGCTTTATTTACGGTCTGGCAAGCTATTTCGTAGGTGATGCACTACAGGGGGAGATGTACCAATTAATCTTTTTCCACATGATGTATGTGTTATTGGCTTTTCTCTTTGTCATCTTATTTACAGTGACGGCATTAGTGTTTTACGCAATTTATTTACAATTAAAACGCTATATTGGTCTAGCTAGTATTGTCGTAACGGGCATTTCCTTTTTCCTATCTATTTATATTTTTGTTAAATGGACAGAATCGGAAAAATATGGAAAAATAATGTATGTTGGAGAGGTCTCTTTAGCGCCTTTAGAGAAATTTTTCCCGGCTATATATAGAAGCGAAGCTTTGATTATAGGTCATGTATATGTGATGGAGGAATTATTCTCAATCGTTTTACTAGTAGGTTGCTTTATCGTGGCGAGTAAGTGGATTGAGAGGGTGATTACACGATGACGCAAGATTTTGCAAAGGATAAGCCAATTTATTTGCAGCTAGTAGAGCGAGTTTGCGGTGAAGTATTAAGAGGCGATTTAAAGCCCGGGGATAAATTGCCTTCTGTGCGAGAGTATGCTATTGAATCTGGGGTTAATGTGAACACAGTACAACGGGTATATAAGGAGTTGGAAATGTTGGAAATGACCGAAACAAGGCGGGGACAGGGTACATTTATTACAACAAATGAAGAGCGCATTAAGCATTTGCGAGAAGAGATGAAGGAGCAAGTGGCTACTCAATTCATTACAGCTATTCAATCGCTCGGTTTTTCAACGGAGGAAATGCTTGAAGTGTTAAAGAAAAAGGGGTAAAGCGTTATGCAATTACAGGATGTATCGTTTCGCTATAAAAGTGTGGACATATTAAATAATGTGACGCTCACTATTCCAAGTGGGCAAATGGTAGGGATTATAGGGGAGAACGGGAGCGGCAAGTCTACACTATTAAAGTTAATGGCAGGCTTACTTGTACCAACGACAGGTACCATTACATTAGATGGTGAACAGGTAACACGCCGTTTAGCCAATAAAATTGCCTACCAGCCAGACATTGATTTGTTTTATGAAAATTATACAGGTGAGCAGGTATTTCAATTTTATACCGAGCAATTTGACGATTTTTCGATTGACAAGGCACATGTGATTGCCTCGCATTTACAAGTGCCGACAACAGAAAAACTAAAAAAGCTATCCAAAGGAAATCGTGGTCGTGTGAAAATGGCGGCAACTTTAGGGAGGGAGACACCTCTTTATCTATTGGATGAACCTTTTGCTGGGCTTGACCCGCTAGCAAGAGAGGCGCTCATTAAAGGACTCATTCGCTTTGTCGATTTAGCAACACAATCGATTATTTTATCTACACATGAAGTCAATGAGGTGGAGCCAGTACTTGATCAATTGATTTTATTGCAAAATGGGCAAGTGCGAGCGATGGAAGAGTTGGAGCTTATTCGTGATGAGCGTGGAGAAGATGCAGTGCAGTGGATGAAATCACTTTATGAAAAGCAGGTGGATTAAATGACAAAACCAGTTGTAGAGTTAAAAAAATTATCAAAAACCATTAAAGGGAAGCAAATTATTAAATCCCTCGACTTGGCGTTTTATCCGGGACAAATTACAGGTTTTCTTGGCCCAAATGGTGCAGGGAAGACGACGACTATTCGTATGATGACGGGATTGATGTATCCAACAGAAGGAGAAGTAATCATTGATGGGGTATCCCTTGCGTCTAATTATGAAGAAGCCATTAGTAAAGTAGGCGTAATTGTTGAAAATCCTGAAATGTATAAGTTTATGACAGGCTATAAAAACTTAGTACATTTTGCACGTATGCATAACGGAGTAACAAAGGAGCGGATTGACGAGGTAGTTCGTCAGGTCGGACTTGAAAAGCGCATTCATGAAAAGGTCAGTACATATTCCCTCGGGATGCGTCAACGGCTAGGGCTTGCACAGGCATTATTACATCGTCCGAAGTTTTTAATTTTGGATGAGCCAACAAATGGTCTGGACCCAGCCGGTATCCGAGAGTTTCGTATGTACCTTCGTCAAATTGCACAAACAGAAGGCGTATCTGTGATGGTGTCGAGTCACTTATTATCTGAAATTGAGCTTATGTGTGATCGTATTGCTGTCATTCAAAACGGGACATTGATTGATATTCGCGAAATGAACGGTGTAGAAACGAGCATGTATTATATCGAGGCAACACCAAAAGAGCAGCTTGCACAAATGCTTGCATCCTACACAGTGGAAGAGCAAGGAGACGGGTTTGCTGTAGAGATAAATAAAGAGCAAGTGCCTACATTAGTAAAAGAGCTAACTGCAGCGGGATTAGATATTTATGCATTACAACCAACACAAAAAACATTAGAAGATCAATTCCTTGAAATGACAGGTGGAGGTGCGATTGATGAAATACGTTAGAAATGAATGGATGAAATTATGGGCAAAGAAAAGCTCATGGGTGATGCTTGCTATTATGCTATTGCTTGTTGTGGGCCCAGCAGCCATGATGAAATACTACGATGAGCCGGTTAATGATAACTGGAAAGAAACGTTACAGCAAGAAAATGCAGAATATCAAAATATGCTACAAGATGAGACGCTAACAGCACAAGATAAAGTCTATTTCCAAGAGTTACTATTAATGAATGAATATCGTATGGAACAGGATATTCCGCCTCAAATGGCTACGACAATTGATAGTTTTATGAATTTTGAATTAAGTTTATCAAGAATGTTTATTACCATCTTTGCCGTTGTGGTAGCAGCAGGGATTGTCTCAAGTGAATTCTCAACAGGGACAATTAAAATGTTATTAACACGTCCAGTCGCGAGATGGAAAATTTTATTATCAAAACTTGTGACAACCATTTTCTATGGGTTATTCATTTATGTTGTGACACTTGCCTTTTCGGCACTTGTCGGTGTCATTCTATGGGGGACAACAGCGTCAACACCGCTTGAAGTCGTGGACGGTGCCGTGAAAGAAGTGAATGTCTGGGGGAACTACTTTGAAATGCTCGCGTTATCGTTTAGTGATTTCTTCATGTCGATTTTCCTTGCGTTTATGATTGGCTCTGTCTTTAGTTCAAGCTCACTTGCTGTTGGGTTAACGTTATTTATTTCGTTTATGGGTGCGACAGTAGTGATGCTGTTAAGTAAATATGAGATTGCGAAATACATTTGGATTACGCATACAGATTTAACGCAGTATGCAACAGGATCTTCGCCAATCATTGAAGGCTTAACATTATCATTCTCTTTAACGATGAATGTAATTTATGCGGTACTATTCTTAGTCATTACCTTTACGTTCTTTATGAAGCGTGACGTCACAGCCTAATCATGTATAATGTACCTATGAAGTTAATAGAGGTGCTACTATGAATATTGTTATGGCAGGATTGCTCATATCGGTGTCCGGGATGACTGTGATTGCAGCAGCTATTTTCGGGGTGATTCCACCTGAAAACAAACCACTACAATATGCTTTTATCGCAATTGGTTGGGTGTTTGTCATTATTGGAATGATTGTACGCTGGAAAGGCATGAAAATGGAGCGCGAACAAGAAAAGCGTCGGGAACAGAACCGAAAATAAAAAATGCGAAATGGGCATAAAAACTCATTTCGCATTTTTTGGTGGATAAGAAAGGGTTGTCACTTTATTGAAGTCCTCGTATTCGAATCTATTTAAAAAGCAAAACGCAAGAATGCTGTTAAATGAACATTCTTGCGTTTTTTAGTTCTCTAGTTGTTGTCTCTAAAATGATTTTTAGATTTCGTGCTGTACATGCTCTTGTCCATCAACGATTGTATAGTCGTGGTCAATCGCTGCTTCTTGAATTTCGTAGTGTGCCCAGTGTTGCGGTGTGACGTCTGAAAATTTGTCTGAGATTGTTTCTGTCATTGGTCCACGATTGAAGAGGCGGTTTAACACTTTCACTGCCTGTGCACGTGTCAATGTTTCGTTCGGACGGAAAGTCCCATCTTCCATACCTGTCATAATCCCCATTTCAGAAATACGGGCAATATATTGTGCTGCCCATAGTGTATGAGGGACATCTGTATACATTTTTGCTGCTTGTATAGGGGTACAATACAGTGCTGTTTTCGGATTTTCAGTGCATTGCTTATCAATCCAACGCACCGCAATGGCTGCCATTTGTGCACGCGTAATTTTGCTGTTTGGCGCAAATGTATCAGTTGTTGTGCCAGTCATGATCCCTATCGAACGGACATATTCAATTTCATCTTTTGCCCATGCAGAGCTCATATCGCTGTATCTACTATGATTAGCTTTTGGTATTTCATTTTTTGTGAGCTGACGGGCAAGCATTGCTGCCATTTGTTGACGTGTAATCGCTGCATTTGGACGGAAAGTCCCATCTGCATAGCCTTGAATGTAAGAAATATGTTTTCCACTTTGTTCAACTGTATCCCCATTTAAATCTGCAAAATAGTTTGCGGCTCCTTCTAAAGAAAGAATTGTAAATGTTGAGAAATGCTCCACATCAAATTCAATACCTTGAACACCTGTTGCGAAGGTTACGATTCTCCCTTGTAAAATTTCTTTTGTACCATCGCTATGCTCAATAAACACTGCTAAATTATTGAGTTGTTCCTGTGTTACGTTTGTCGGTAAAGGCAATGTCAGCGTGACTAGTCGATTTTGCATGTTCGTTTCAATTGTCATCGGACGACCTAAAATTTCAATCGTTGCGTTGTCTGCTTTTACTATTTCTTTTATTGTTTTCTCTTGTTTCGCTCGTGTTTCAATGGCGATTTGTTCTTCTTCCTTCTTCACTGGTACGACGCGGAAATATAGGTCATCTGTAAAAGTATTGAACGAAGTGTTTGGAATAAAAATCATTGCATTTACTGTACGAATCGAAAGGCTTGTTTCTCCATTATTTAGTACTGAAACAGCAACTTTAGGCACATTGATTGTCGTTTCAGATACTTCATCCTTACTATCTGGAATAACAATTCTTGAAACCTTTGATTCTTTTCCTGCTAGCTTTTCAACCGATTCCGATGCTTTTTCGGGTGAAAATGTCACTACATCCTTAACAAGACCATTTTCTTTTGTGCGTGTAATCGGTGTACGAACGAGTAATTCATCAGGGTTTTTATCATCAACAACATCGACAACAATTTCCTCTGTCGTTGGCTGAGTTGTTGGTGTTGATGTTGAATTAGAAGAATCCTCTGGAACGTTTTGCGTCCACTTTGCATACAAGGTCATATTGCCTGTGATTAGTGTTGTTAGATTAAATGGAGTCACTAAATTTACATCCTTATACCAACCATCAAAAGTATAACCAGCCTTTGTAGGTGGTGAAGGAAGTGTAAGTGTCTGATTGTATTTGACCTTTATTGCTTGCACTTGGGAGCCGCCATTTGTGTTGAATGTTACATCATATTGATTGATTGTCCATTGAGCGTATAACATAACGTTGTCTTCACCCATTGTCAGTGTTGCATTTGGTAAATACGTAGTACCAGTCCCATCGGATTTTGTGTTCCAACCAGTGAATGTATAGCCAACTTTTGCGAGATTACCGGAATTGCTTTTAATCGTTACAGTTACGTCTTTTGCATACTTGTCATTATCTACTGGCACTGCGCCCGTCGAACTACCATTGCCATCGTAAAGAATAGAATAGGTAGAAAGGGCAGTCCATTTCGCATATAAAGTGAGGTTACTCGTAACAGGTGTGCCGAAATCAAATGCATTTTTTAATGCTGCATCACTATACCACCCAGCAAATGTATAACCCACTTTTGTTGGTGGTGTTGGAGCAGTAATTTGTTTGTTATATTGAACAATCATTTTATTGACAGTAGAACCACCATTTGTGTCGAACGTCACGTCATATTGATTGATTGTCCATTGAGCGTATAAAATGACGTTTGCATCACTCATTGTTAGTGATGCAGTTGGTAAATACGTAGTACCAGTTCCATCAGCTTTCGTGTTCCACCCAGTGAATGTATAACCTGCTTTTGCGAGATTACCGGAGTTGCCTTTCACCGTGACAGTTGCGTCTTTTGCATATACCCCGCTATCTACTGGCACTGCGCCCGTTGAACTACCATTACCATCGTAAAGAATAGAATAGGTAGAAAGGGCAGTCCATTTCGCATATAAAGTGAGATTGCTTGTGACAGGTGTGCTGAAATCAAATGCATTTTTTAATTCTGCATCGCTATACCACCCAGCGAATGTATAACCCGCTTTTGTCGGTGGTGTTGGAGCGGTAAGTTGTTTGTTATAGTCGACCGTTATTTTGTTGACAGTGGAACCACCATTCGTGTCGAACGTTACATCGTATTGATTGATTGTCCATTTCGCATAGAGCGTCATGTGATTTGTAATCGGTACTGTAGCATCAAATTTATTCGTTAAATTTACATCCTTATACCAACCGTCAAACGTATAACCGGTTTTTGTTGGTGGTGAAGGAAGTGTAAGTGTCTGATTAAACTTGACCTTGACTGGTGGCAGCGTGGAGCCACCATTTGTATCAAAAGTCACATCATATTGATTAATTGTCCACTGAGCGTATAAGGTTACGTTTGCCTCACCGATTGTCAGTGATGCAGTTGGTAAATAGACCGTGCCTGTCCCATCGGCTTTCGTGTTCCATCCAGTGAAAGTATAGCCGGTTTTCGTAAGATTACCGGAGTTGCCTTTCACCGTTACAGTTGCGTCTTTTACATATGTCCCGCTATCTACTGGTACTGTACCACCTGTGTTACCGTTATCATCATAAAGAATAGAATAGGTAGGAACGAGCGTCCATTTCGCATATAAAGTGAGATTGCTTGTGATAGGCGTGCTGAACTCAAATGCCGTGTTTAATTCTGCATCGCTATACCAGCCATCAAATGTATAGCCCACTTTTGTCGGTGGTGTGGGGGCCGTAAGTTGTTTGTTAAAGTCGACGGTTATTTTATTGACTGTAGAACCTTCATTTGTTTCGAATGTTACATCATATTGATTAATTGTCCACTGAGCGTATAGGATTACGTTTGCCTCACCGATTGTCAGTGATGCAGTTGGTAAATAGGCCGTGCCGGTTCCATTGGCTTTCGTGTTCCATCCAGTGAATGTATAGCCTATTTTCGTCAGATTACCGGAGTTACTAGCCACTTTAACCAAAGCATCTTTCATATAAGCCCCGCTGTCGATTGGTACTGAGCCTGTCGAATTACCATTGCCATCATAAAGAACAGAATAAGTAGGAACGAGCGTCCATTTCGCATATAAAGTGAGATTGCTTGTGATAGGCGTGCTGAACTCAAATATTGTGTTTAATTCAGCATCGCTATACCAGCCAGCGAATGTATAACCCGCTTTTATCGGTGGTGTCGGAGCCGTAAGTTGTTTGTTAAAGTCGACGGTTATTTTATTGACTGTAGAACCGTCATTTGTGTCGAACGTTACATCATATTGATTGATTGTCCACTGAGCGTATAAGGTTACGTTTGCCTCACCGATTGTCAGTGATGCAGTTGGTAAATAGGCCGTGCCTGTCCCATCCGCTTTCGTGTTCCATCCAGTGAATGTATAGCCGGTTTTCGTCAGATTACCGGAGTTGCCTTTCACCATTACGGTTGCGTCTTTTGCATACGCCCCGCTATCTACTGGCACTGTACCACCCGTGCTACCGTTATCATCATAAAGAACAGAATAAGTAGGAACGAGCGTCCATTTCGCATATAAAGTGAGGTTACTTGTGATAGGCGTGCTAAACTCAAATACTGTGTTTAATTCTGCATCGCTATACCACCCATCAAATGTATAGCCGTTTTTTGTCGGGACTATTGGTTGCGTTACTTTTCCATTTTCAAGCACCGTTTGACTAGCTACTTTACTTCCATTATTAGAATCAAAATCGATGCTATAGCCATTTACAACAGTGACAGATCCAAAGTCAACATCCGTTGCTATATCATCAGCGTTTCCATCAACAAACTCCAGTTTGTCTCTATCTGTCTTATCAATAATAGTTAAGTGGCTTATTCCTAGAGCAGCATTGCTTTTTACTGTTAATTTGATACTGAATAATTGTGTAGCAGATGCTAACAGAGCATCTCCTCCAGTAAAATCAACCCAGGCTATCCTTACATAACCTTGTGCATTAACGATGTTTGAATTGAAACCTAGATCATCAGGCTTAGCAGAAATTATCTCTTCAACTTCAATAACGGTTGGGTCAAAATTAATTTGCATTCCATAAGCGCCTATCCCAGTAGATGGCTCATTAATTGATACAGGAATTTCAACGGTTTGCTCTTTACCCGCAATTACATTTCCAATCGTTACGGTTACATCTGCTTTAATTGGGCTCCATTTTGCATATAAAGTTAGATGATTTGTGACAGGCGTGCTGAAATCATACGTTGTGTTTAAGTCTGCATCATTATACCACCCATCAAACGTATAGCCGGTTTTTGTCGGATCTACGGGTTTCATTACTTTGCCATTTTCAAGTACGGTTTGACTTGTGACTGATGAGCCTTCGTTGCTATTGAAAGTGACTGTATAGCTTGTTGGAGCTAAGGTTGTAAATACTTGGTTAGCTCCGTATGCTGTGCCTTTAGAATTTGTTGCGTATGCTCGGTAGTGATAAGTTGTATCTGCTGTTAAATGACTTAAAGCTACTGAAAATACACCCGTTGTACCTGCATCGTTTGCTGGTACGAATGTAGTATTTGTTGCCCCAATTTCTGGATTGGCCGTTGTTCCGTATACAATACCACGCGCTGTCACTGTCGCACCGCCATCAGCTGTCACATCTCCTCCAGCCGTTGCTCCTGTCGCTGTAATATTTGTTGCTGTTGTTGTTGTAACGGATGGGGCACTAGCATGATTAGTTGTCGTCACCTGTTTCATTGTATACGCACTTTTGTTACCAGCCTTATCTTTAACAATAATATTAAAATAATAAGTTGTACTCGGTGATAAACCAGTTATATCAAATTGATTCATATCTTTCGTGAATCCTGCCCCTAACGCTATCCCATTAGCTTCAATATTACTAACTGTGTCGATATTGTTAGAAGTAGATTGATAGACTCGATACTCAAGATTTGCTTGTGCTGTGTTGTTGTCTGCTGCTTTTGTCCAGTCTAATGTCAAGCTTGATGTAGTAATTGTTGATGCGCTAATTATCCCGTTATTTCCTAGGGTTGGTGGTGTATTGTCTGTACTAATTGAAGTATCAGAATTACTTACAGACCCTGGTCCAGTTATTTCAAAATCAGCCGTCCCGCTATCATCGGCAAAGTAACTTGTCATCACGATGATATAGTTTTTTCCAGCCTCCATCTGAATAGAAGGGATATGAGATAAATAATTGCTCGCAGCTATATCATCATTAGCTTTTAATAAGTTTGTTTTTGGATTGTTAGGGTCAAATGAATCCTTGTATAAGAACAAGGCTGTATCCTTTTCAATCCCATCCTCAGACTTTTGTAGCGTCGTTGATGTAACTTTAATTGAATATGTGCCAGACACACTTGGACTTATATATTGAATATAGTAGTTATAATTCTCATCTTTAATCACAGACAGTTCATTTGGGCCATATATATTCCAAAAGATATTACCTACATTTTCATGAGGGAATTCCAATCTTTTAAATTGCTTCGTACCATCTAAATTGCCTGTTAGCGAGGTAGTTTGTGTTGCCGCTGCAACCTGGGTCCCAACCCAATTTCTATTAGGCAGATATCCGACTAAAATAAGAAAAACCATAAATAAATAAAATACTTTTCTTATCAAATGACTTTCTCCTTTCAATAAATTTTTCACCAAACAAAGTTGAGAACAATTGTATTTGGTAAAATAAGTTGATAGGAATAGGACAATTTAAACAAATAACATCATCACATTATAAAGATGTTTACGTATAAATTTTGGCATTCATTCAACCAACTCCCTATTATTGTTGTCTTACAGGATAAATCCCATTTTGTACACAAATAATAAAACTAACCGCTAAATATGGTTGCATATTATTATGTGGTTGACTATCTCCACTTACACCTAGGGCTAATGGACTCATTTGAACATTAATATTAGGGGCGTAAAGTTCAATTTCGGTTTTATTTTTTCCTGTGTTTCCGACAGCCCAGAATGCACCAGTCGGATTATTTGCGTCACCTTTTTCAGATAATCCAGCAGGTGTATGAGTATGAGCAGGAATCTGCTTCTCATCGAGGGTCACTGCGGGTATTCCTACTTGCTCAGCAAATACTCTAGGTGTTAATCCGATTCCAACCCCTTGCCCCATTGGCGCTCTGTTATTTAAATTGGGTAAAGCGAAGTCACTTATCCCATCCCCTCCAAACTTATTTCCAATTATCAAGAACAGAATTTGATTTTGAGATATTGGTAATTTTGAACCATCACAAAATTTCCAATCAACTGGAGGGTAGTTACCGGTAAAAATTCGAATTTCCCCTAAAAATGGATCCATATTATTTCCTCCTCTTACTTATTAACTACGTGATGGATAAAAACCAGTAGTTGCGATGCAGAAATTCAACGTTAAATATGGTTGCATATTATTATGAGCTTGTGAACTCCCTGCACTTGATAATGCTTCCATGTTCATTACAACCTGTGGAGTATTATATTGTTGATACATATTAGACTTACTTGCCCATACGTTAACCCCTGGTGTTGTACTTGAAGCTGGATCAGATGAAGCATTGACTATATGGGTATGTTTCGGTATTTCATTAATTGTTAAAATATGAGTTTCTTCTCCTTGACTTAAGCCTACCTGAGTAGGTGAATTGATTGGGACACGCCCCCGTAAGTCAGGTAAAGCAAATGTATTACCACTCCCACCATATTTATATCCAAGTATTGAAAATAAGGCTTGATTTTGATTGACATTTAAAATTTGTCCATTACATTGTGCCCATCCAACTGGCGCAAAATTAAATGGAAACACTCTAATTTCACCTACGAACGGTTCTGCCATAATTTTACTCCCCTCTCTTTTATGGATGGAACGGATAATAGCCTTGTAAAGCAATAATGAAAGAAATTGTTAACGAGGGCATCATATTTTCATGAGAATTGTTGCCCCCGACTGTTGAAACTGTAGCAATATTCATCGGAACTTTTGTACCACTAGCAAGATAATTAGAGTACCCACTCGTTTTAGCCCAAACCATTCCCATAGGCGAATCAATAACGCCATCTACTTCAGAGACATTAACTGTATGTGTATGTGCGGGTAACTGTGCTTGATTTATCGTTACAGTCTCTGTGCCGCCCTTACCACCGAGCGGATAAGTAGCGTTGGTATGGATTGGTACCCTGCCTTTTAAATCTGGTAATTGAAAGTTTGTTCTTCCATCGCCACCGTACGTTGTTCCAATTAGTGAGTACAAGGCTTCATATTCATTTATCGAAAGTATAGAACCATCACAAAACGCCCAGCCTTGTGGCGCATAATTTCCAGAAAACATCCGAATTTCACCGACATATGCATCTGCCAATTTAAATTCCCTCCATTTAACTAAATATTTTGTTTCTAGACATTTCTATACCTCATTGTCAAATAAGGCAAAACTTCCTCCGTTATACAAAAACCTAAACGCAAATACAAATTTATTGCTGGATTTCCTTGTAAAACGTGTAGCGTAATAGAAAGTCCTTTCTCCATAGAAAATTGCTGAAGCCTTTTTATTAATTCCGTCCCATAACCTTTCCCACGGTATTGAGGTAACAGTGAAATATCCACTAAATGGATGCCTTCGTTGCTTATATCCGTAATAATCCTGCCGATACAGATACCTTCGACATAAACAAATCTATGCTGGGCTTGTGGAAATTGACGGTTATAAGCAATTGTTTGTGCATTATATTGCATCCGAAGTAGAGACTGTATTTGTTGCTTAGGTAAGGGTGACCCTACAAATTCATGGATGCGTGTGGAAACGAATAAATTGTAAAGAAAATCATCTTCTTGCTTCTGAGATTCTACTATTTGTAACATAGACCATCCTCTTTCTATATGTTTTGTGTGGAAATTAGTAAAATATATTTTTTTTACATTTCTATTATATAAATGAAAACTCTCAAAAAACTCTCAAGCATAGGAGGTGGTTTAGAGGTGCAAAAAAGAAAAAAAGCGCTGTCGCACATAAAAAATGTGCGTTACAAGCGCTTTTGTAAAAGTATCTATTTATTTCTTTAGAAATGGTAATCTTCTTCAACGGCCGTTGTAATGTAATGCGGTTCAATATGGACTAGTACAATACAGTGCGGGTTAAAACGTTGTACTGTTGCTTCGATTGTATCGCTAATCGTATGGCTTTCGATGACATTTAAGTTTGGATTTACTGTAACAGTTACATCAACAAAGCTCATATTGCCGTGTGAGCGCCCTTTTAAATCTAGTAAGTCAATGACCCCATCGACATTGGCGATTAATTTTTTGAGTGTTTCTGTTTCTTCTGCGTCAAAACCATCTGTCAGTGTCACAACTGCTTCCCAGAAAATTTCGATCGCTGTTTTGATAATAATTAATCCAACAATTAACGCTGTAACCGTATCAATAATCGGGAAACCAAAAATGGCACCGAAAATACCAATGGCCGTACCGATACTTACAAGGGCATCAGAACGATTATCATAAGCGGCTGCACGAACAGCAGAGCTTTTAATTTTATTGGCAAGTGCTAAATTATACCGATAGACCACATACATAATGAGTGCGCTAAATAAGGCTACAATAGCCGTTAGCATAGAAGGTGATTCTTCAATCGGTTGAAATAATCCACGAATCGATGTGGATAGTACTTGCAAACCGACTACCATCATAATAAATGAAGCGACCAGAGAAGCAATTGTTTCTGCACGCAGGTGTCCGTATTGATGGTTTACATCAGGTGGTTTTTGTGAAATACGTAAGCCAATCAGCACTGCAATGGAGGCAATAATATCAGTCGTATTATTTAGCCCGTCCGCTTTTAAGGCAGCACTCATACCAAGGTAGCCGACAATTAATTTCATCGCACTTAAAAAGATGTATGTACCAATGGATAGCCAAGCACCTTTTTCCCCAGCACGTAAGTTTGTATATAGCTCCAAAATGTTTCCCCCTTACAAAAGTTCTAAAGACACGAAAACGACTCTCTAATGCGAGAGCCGTTTAACGTATGCAAAATTATTCTAAGATGTCTTTTTCTGTCGCTGTTTCAGGAATCTTTGTCACTTCAAGGTAAAGGATGTGGTGTCCATCAAGCTCTTTAATCTTAAATTCATAACCATGAGCTTGGATACTGTCACCCTCTACCGCATCGAAATGCTGTGTCATGAACCAGCCGCCAATTGTATCAATATCTTCGTCTTCAATAGGTGTACCTAGAAGGTCATTTACTTCTTGCAGTAGCATTTTCGCATCGACAATATAGTGTTTTCCTTCTGCAATTTCTTGTACTTCAGGAATTTCGTCTTCATCGAACTCATCTTGAATATCACCTACGATTTCTTCGATAATATCTTCGATTGTGACTAACCCTGACGTACCGCCATATTCATCCATTAAAATGGCCATATGAATACGTTCTTGTTGGATTTTTAATAGTAAATCACTAATTGGAATCGTTTCAATGACGCGAATAATAGGTTGCATATAGTCCGTAATTAATTTATTCCCATTTGTTGGGTCTTTTATATAAGCAGTGAGTAAATGTTTCATGTTCACAAGACCGATTACATGGTCTTTATCGCCATCGATAATTGGGTAACGTGTATATTGCTCAACACCCATGACCTCGAATACTTGGCGTAATGTTAAATCTTTTTCGATACTAATAATTTCAGTTCGAGGTACCATAATTTCTTTCGCAATACGGTCAGAGAATTCGAAAATACTGTTTACGTATTCGTATTCGGAGTGGTTAATTTCGCCACCTTTTAAGCTGTCCGATAAAATCATACGAAGCTCTTCCTCAGAATGGGCTTCTTCTGATTCACCTACCATTTTTAAACCAAACAAGCCTGTTAAAGCACGTGCTGATCCATTTAACGTGCGGATAAACGGATACATGATGTTATGGAATAAAATAAGCGGTCCTGCTAAGCTTAACGTAACAGCCTCTGCCTTTTGAATTGCGAGCGTTTTCGGTGATAATTCCCCTACGACAACGTGTAAAAACGTTACGAGTGCAAATGCAATAATGAATGAAAGAAGTGACGTAACACGACCTTCTAATCCAAGTATTTCAAATAATGGATGAAGAATTAGCTCAAATGTTGGCTCACCTAACCAACCGAGACCTAAAGCGGTAATGGTAATACCTAACTGGCAGGCAGATAAGTATTCATCTAAGTTTGAAATCACTTTTTTGGCTTTTATAGCTTTTTTGTTTCCTTCAGCTACAAGCTGGTCAATACGAGTCGTTCTTACTTTAACTATTGCAAACTCAGTTGCAACGAAAAATGCCGTAGCGGCAATTAATAGAGCGAATGCTCCAAACCTTATGGTTAGCTCAACTATGTCTACGTCCAAATATGTCCTTTACTTATGGCGCGAATGGGCGAGATAAGTAAAGAGTACACCTCCTATGAGAAAAAATGTTAATGACATAATCATAAAATATTTCAAAGAAAAAAACAAATCTTGTCTTTATATCGAGTGCAAATAACGATGATTTTAAAATGCTTTTTGTAATCATGTATTTTTTCATAAGCTCACAATAGAAGGGGGGCTAGAAAGTAAAAACTTCCTAGCCCCCCTTTATGCCCTCGCTCTAGCTGAAGGCGAGTCGGGTTTGTTTATTAATCTGTTACGAGCTCTTCAGGTGCATCGCCTTTTTTCACTTCAAGATAGTGAATTTGGTGCCCTTCTTTTTCTTTGATAGAGAACTGGTAGCCTTCATAATAAATGGACTTTGATGTATCCAAATCCATTTCATTTGTAAAGTACCATCCACCAATCGTATCAATTTCTGGTTGTTCTAAGTCAATATATAACAGTTTCGCCACATCACCAAGCAGTACTTTCGAGTGGATTAAATAATGCCCTTCACCGACACGACGAACTTCAGGAATTTCATCATCATCAAACTCGTCACGAATTTCTCCAACAAGCTCTTCTAAAATATCTTCAACGGTCACCATGCCACTTGTACCGCCGTACTCGTCTAGTAAAATCGCAATATGTGTACGTTCTTTTTGCATTTTTTGTAGTAAGTCGTGAATAGGCGTTGTTTCAATTGTACGTATGACTGGGTTGATAAATTCTGATAGTTTAAATGTGTCTGGTTGAATACGATTTTTCATCCCTAAAGTTAAGAAATCTTTAATATTCAGAAACCCTAAAATCGTATCACGGTCTCCTTCGAAAACAGGGTAACGTGTATAACGTTCTTCAGATATTTGGGTTAATACTTCTTCAAATGTTGCATTTACTTCGAAACCAACGATATCTGTACGTGGTACCATAATTTCTCGTGCGATTTTATCGTCAAATTCAAACACATTATTAACGTATTTTAATTCATTGACGTTAATTTCACCTGATTTATAACTCTCAGATAATAGTAAGCGTAATTCTTCCTCTGTATGGGAAAGCTCATGTTCACTTGCTGGCTTCATGCCAACTAATTTTAGTAATAAACGAGCGGATCCATTTAATAACCAAATAAATGGATACATCACTTTATAGAAAAATTTAATTGGTTTTGCAAATGCAAGTGTGACTGCTTCTGCTTTTTGAATAGCAATTGTTTTTGGTGCTAATTCACCAACAACTACGTGTAAAAATGTGGCGATGGCAAATGCAGCTGCGATAGTAAACCAGTGAATATAATCTGTTGGAATACCGATTGTTTCGAACAATGGGTGTAAAATAAACTCAAATGTTGATTCACCAACCATACCAATACCAAGCGCTGTTACTGTAATACCAAGCTGACAGGCAGATAAATACTCATCTAAATGAGTCGTTACTTGTTTAGCCGCAATAGAGCCTGCCTTCCCTTCTGCTACAAGCTGATCAATACGCGATTGACGTACCTTTACGATAGCGAACTCAGTCGCTACGAAGAATGCTGTTAAAGCGATTAAAATCGCAAAGATTATTAAGTTAATTGCCGTGGACAATTAGTCGTTCTACTCACTAAAGTAGAACGTTCACCTCCTAGTTGTTTAAAAGTAATAATAGTGATTGCATGAGTGCCACACTTTCAGGTGACACTTTTTTGCGTAATTTTTGTTTTTCTGTTTCGTCCATCTGCTCCATTAATTTCGCCACATTATGTTCAAGTTTTCGCATCTGTAGGCGAATTTCTTGAATATCGACCTCTTCTTCAATGGGCGCATCAATCGTTAACAGTGTACGAATTTCATCAAGGCATTTCCCTGATTTCTTCTGTTCCTCAATCCAATGAATCCGTTCAACCATGGCACGGTCGTAATAGCGATAATTCGATACGGAACGCTCGACTTGTAATAAGCCAAGATTCGTATAATAATCGATTGTTCGCTTTGTTACACCCGTTTGTGCAGCCAACTCACCAATTTTTAATTTCTCGTTCCCAAATTATCACCTCCAAACCGTAACGTTATAGTTTAAAGTATAACGTGTTGTAATGGATTTGTCGAATCATTTGATTTACATAAAAAATACGAGCTAAGTATTTTCTTAGCTCGCATTTAAGTATGTAGATATATTAGTCGTATACATGAAATAGCATTAACTCGTGAATCATTTTTTCTACGTTTGCTAAATCATTTGGTGATGGTGCTTCTCCGATGAATGTAATGCCACCATCTTTTTTATATTCTGCAGTATAACGTTGTTGTTTATAGAAAAATGTGAGTGCCCATCCTGGAAGCTGTGCATTTTCGTACAAAGGTTTAAAATTAAAATGCTGAATCATGAATCTTCCCCCTTTCTGTAATCGTACTTGATAGAGCATGTGAAATGCAATCATCAAAGAGTCTATCATTTCCATAATAGTGGTATAATGAGTAAATGAGAAAAAGGAAAAGAAATGAGAGGGTACAATGGATAATTTATTCGTCCTAATATTATTTTTAGCAGGTGTCGGTGCGCTTGTTGGGGCAGCGACGAACTATATGGCCATTAAAATGTTATTCCGTCCGTACAAGCCGATTTATTTTATGAAGTGGCGTCTACCGTTGACACCTGGGCTAATCCCTAAACGCCGTGATGTGCTGGCGGTACAACTAGGGAAAACGGTAACGGACTATTTATTAACGCCAGACACGATTAAAAAGAAATTCTTATCTAACGATGTGCGAAATAATGTCCTACAATTTGCACAATCAAAAGTAGAGCAGGAAATCTTTTTAAATGAGAAAACGTTAAAGGATTGGCTTGAGGTAGCAGGGTTTAGCCATTTACCAAAAACAGTTGAAGGGAAAATCGATGTGATTATTTTCAACCAGTTTGAAAATATGAAGCATACATTATCAACAAAAAAAATTCGAGAGTTATTGCCCGAGGATTTAGAAGCAGTAGTAGATCAAAAAGTTTCTGAAGCAGTCGAACAGATTTTGAAAAAAGGGGAAGATTATTTTTTATCGCCAGAGGGGTCGCTAACGATTAAAAATATGCTAGATGACTTTTTATCGTCAAAAGGGTCAATTGGTGGTATGATTCAAATGTTCGTTGGCGATTCAACATCACTTGTAGAAAAGGTGCAACGGGAGCTTGTGAAGTTTTTGCAAGCACCGGGGACAAGTGCACTGCTCAATCGAATTTTCACAGCAGAGTGGGAAAAAATAAAAGATCGGCCAGCAATGGATTTTATGCATGATATCAACTTCGATACGATTGTGGCAAATATTCAAAGCTATGCGAAACACGAGTTGGCAATCGATGATCGATTAAATAAAACGATACAAGATTATTGGCCACAAGGAAATGACTGGGCAAAAGATGAATTATTGCCGGCTTTAATGAATAAAGTATTCAAGGAAGCAGAAAGCAAAATAGAAGACGTATTAAAGCGTTTAAATTTAGCTGAAGTCGTGCGTGAGCAAGTAGACTCGTTCCCGATTGCGAAGCTAGAAGAACTTGTCTTAGGTATTATTAGCCGTGAGCTTCGAATGATTACATGGCTCGGTGGTATTATCGGCGGTATAGTGGGATTTGTGCAAGCCGTTATCGTGTTTGTAACGAACTAAATTAAAAGAGAGTAGGCATATTACATGACAATTTATAATGAGATTGCAAAGTTAGAAGCGGTGTTCCGTGATACAAAGGAATTTAAAGCGTTACAAGAGACAGTGGAAGAAGTGAAAAAAGATGATGAAGCTCGTACATTATTTACAAACTTCCGTGATATCCAAAAAAAGCTACAGCAAAAACAAATGGCTGGCGAAGAGCTTTTAGAAGATGAATATGTCTACTTACAAAAGGCAGCACAGCTTGCGCAACAAAATATGAAAATTTTAGCAATGCTTGAAGCAGAAATGGCGATGAGTACGATGATTGAAGAAGTCAACCGTATGTTAGTTGAGCCAATTCAATCACTTTATGAAGGACTTTAGGTATTGTCAAGGATCACAATATATGTGGTCCTTTTTTTAATGGAAAAACTTCGGTTGTACATGTTTTGGATAAAGTTTCGCGAATCGTTCAAGGCAGTGTTTGAATTCTTTTGTTTGGCTAATCATTTTCGCGATGGTTTGTTCGTCTGAATATAAAAGATCGTAGTTAAAATCTTTTTTAAAGAAATTTCGTACAGTATCATATTTTGCATTTAACGAAATCGCCCCATATAAATCGTTTTTATCAATTAAATAAATTAAGTCGCAAACTGCGTTGCCTTGCTTGGAAGAAATGGCAATTGATACATAAAGCGTACGTTCATCACAACGATTCATATTAAATTCAAAAAATTTCAAGTCAATATTCTTTAAAATCTCTGTAAAAGGTACTTTTTTTGCAGTTAACATCATAATAAAACCCCCATTTTCAGAATATTTAAATAAATTATACTCTATGTAGCGAAAAAATATAATAACAAATATATATTATATGAGATGTATTGATAATAAAAAATCAGCAGATGATGCGCGTAATTTTTTTATGTAATGGTTAATAAAAAGCGCTTGCTCATTGATAGGAGCTGAGTCAGCCCGAGCGAAAATCAACGTATTTGATTACAACTACCTGGTACGAGCAAAACCTTGCCGTATCCGGTCAAAATCCCCTGGTATGTGCGCAAAATATCGCTACATCCGGTCAAAAAATCGCAAGGTGTAGGTTGATTTTTAAAGTCAATCGTTATGTTTGAATATTAAAATGAACTTATATACCTCATACTATATACCTCTACTATTGATACATCATGAAATGGATTTGAAGTAATTGTAAATTTTTTTACGAGTATTCATCGCTATGAATTGAGCATTTTTTTGATACAATAGAAAAGATGTTTTGAAAGGTAATGAAGTATTGAATATAGATGAATTTAGTGAAGGTAGAGAATAAAGATGAAAACGATACACATTAACGAACAATTTAAAGAAGACTGGAACCGTGTATTAAATCATATTGCTAATTTATTTTATGAGGACTCGGTCATTCAATTTACACAAGACGGATCAGATATGTCCATTTCATTTGAGCATGCAATAGATGATCACTACACGATTACGACGGCTGCCACACTTGTCGTAGATGGGCAGGAATATAAAAGTACGTATGCCATTGGTTATGCGACAGAAGGAACGGAAAAAGAGCAAAGTATTCGGATGAAGCGTGCGCTATCTCATGTCATGTTAGATGTATTAGAGCAATACACGGGGATGACACAGCAGTGGGGGATTTTAACAGGGGTACGCCCGACAAAACTTTATCATAAATTCCGTAAAGAAGGCTTAACGGAAGAACAAATTTTTGCAAAGCTCAAAGCAGATTTTCGTCTATCTGATGCCAAAATTAGCTTATTAAAAGAAATTGTTGCGTGTCAATTACAAGTCATTCCAGATTTAGATGAGCTCGGGCGCGAAATTTCCATTTATATCGGTGTGCCATTTTGTCCAACGATGTGTGCGTATTGTACATTCCCAGCGTATGCAATCCAAAGCAATCGAAAAGCAGGGCGTGTGGAGAAATTTATAGATGGACTTCATATTGAGCTACGTGAAATGGGGAAATGGTTAACAGAAAAAAATATGCGCATTACGTCGATTTACTGGGGCGGAGGAACGCCTACGTCGATTGAAGCACATGAAATGGATGCGCTATATCAAACGATGTTTGAATCGTTCCCAAATACAGATTCCATTCGTGAGATTACAGTAGAGGCAGGGCGTCCGGATACGATTACACCTGAAAAAATTGATGTGCTAAAAAAATGGGGGATTGACCGTATTTCAGTTAATCCGCAATCGTACACACAAGAAACTTTAAAGGCAATTGGTCGTCACCATACGGTACAAGAAACGATTGATAAGTTTTGGCTATCGCGCAATATGGGCATGAATAATATTAACATGGACTTAATTATCGGCTTACCAAATGAAGGAATTGAAGAATTCCAGCATTCGTTAGAGGAATCAGCCAAGATGCAGCCCGAAAGCTTGACGGTACACACGCTGAGCTTTAAGCGTGCCTCAGAAATGACGCGCAACAAAGATAAATATAAAGTAGCCGACCGTGATACCGTTTCACAAATGATGCAAATGGCAAGCGATTGGACGAAAGCGAATGGTTACGTACCGTACTATTTATATCGTCAAAAAAATATTTTGGGTAATTTAGAAAATGTTGGATACTGTAAACCGGGTGAGGAGTCCGTTTACAATATTGTGATTATGGAAGAGGTGCAGACGATTTTAGGGATTGGCTGTGGTGCTTCCTCTAAATTTGTGCATCCAGAAACGGGCAAAATTACGCAATTCCACAATCCAAAAGATCCCGCTGCCTATATCATGACATTTGAAGAAGCCATTCAAAAGAAAATCAATATTTTAAATGAGTTATATCGTTAAATTTTAAAAGAGAGATAGTGTATGCTATTTCTCTTTTGTTTTTGTACAATTAAAACAAAAAGGATTTTTAAAGATGAAGAAATTATTAATCATATTTATGATGCTCTTTTTAGTCGGTTGCACAGAAGTGGTACAACCTACTGAAACGGTCACTGTGTCAACTGGTAAAGAGATGCGTGTCCATTTTATAAATGTGGGGCAAGGGGATTCGATTTTTATTCAATCACCGAACGGGAAAACGATGCTAATTGATGGTGGGGTCAAAGGAGAAGGGAACAATATTGTTGCTTATTTACGGGCGCAAGGCGTGAAGCAACTGGATTATGTGATAGCGACACATCCTGATGCAGATCATATTGGTGGACTTATTTCGGTATTGAACTCCATTTCGATTAAAAACTTTATTGATTCTGGAAAAGTACATACGTCTCAAACATATGAGCAAATGATTACACTCGTTGGCGATAAAGGAATTCCGTATACCGTACCGAAAACAGGAGAAAAAGTAAATTTAGATGAGGAGCTTGATATTACCGTAGTAAGCGCAGATGAACATGCTACGGATAATAACGAAGCATCCATTGTGTTAAAGGTGACATATGGAGAAGTATCGTTTTTATTAACAGGGGATGCAGGAGTTGAGATGGAAAAAGAGATGGTGGCTACGCAACATGTACAGGCAACGATTTTAAAAGCAGGCCATCATGGTTCCAATACGAGTAGTTCGCTCGCCTTTATTCAAGCAGTGCAGCCAGAAGCAGCGATTTTAAGTTACGGGCAAGATAATAAATATGGTCATCCTCATATTGAAGTTATCGAAAGCTTGCAAGCAGTAGGTAGTGAAATTTATAGTACAGCAGAAGCAGGACATATTGTTGTGACAACAGATGGCAAAGGCTATTCAGTGAATACACCTGAATGGACGGGCGTTGGGGCGACAAGTGCTGTACCGGTACAATCGACAGGTAAAGTTGAAATCATTAGTAAAGATGTAGAAGCAGAGCTCGTTAAAATAAAAAATAATGGCAGCGAAGCAGTAAATCTAACTAGCTGGCAACTACTATCCGTCGAAGGGAATCAACTATTTACTTTCCCGAATATTACGTTACAACCGGGTCAAACGATTACCGTATCTAGTGGACCGGATGCAAAAGAATTGAGCACAATATTAAAGTGGACAAATAAACAGATTTGGCTAAATTCTGGCGATGCGGCGAAGCTATTGAATGCGAAAGGGGACGTTGTTAGTGAGTTTGAATAAGTATACACTGGATCGTTTTGAAGGAGACTATGCGATTTTTCTTAAGCGCCCAGATGAGGTAGAACAATTGCTCATTCATCGCTTTGACATAGATATAGAGCTAGAGCAAGGCGATATTGTGGGAATTACAGATACAGGCGAAGGCTATCGTTTTTACGTACTCCATGAAGAAAAACAGCAAGCAGAAAATCGTATAAAAGCATTAATGGAAAAGTTAAAGAAAAAGTAAGCAATAGGCTCAGAAGTACGCTTCTGAGCTTATTTTAGTTACTGTACTTTTGAAATAAATCAGTTGAATTTAATCTTTATTTCCCATTAATGGTCAGTAATTTATTTTAAAACTGTCAACATTGAACGGTCAAAAGCTATGGTATCCGAGCAAAAAGTCGTTGCATCCGGTCAAAACAATCCGGCATGAGCAACACCTTACTGTATCCAGTCAAAAGCTACAGTGAACGGTCAAAAAACATTTATTTCTAGCCAAAATGAAAGCGAATGAGACGATAAGCTTGCAACTTGGAGAGCGATTTTTAAAGTCAATCGTTATGCTGGAACATTAAAATGAACTTATATAGTTGAAGCTAGCGAGTGCCGTAGCGGAAATCAACGTATTCCAATACATTCGTTAACAATAAATTCACAAGCATGTTGTTATCAAAAAATAGCTACTAAAACTTTTTAGAAAAGTACGAGAACTTGTCATAAAGAGTGGCATTAGAGAACACATAATATGCTAAAATAAAAACGTACATATTTTGATTTAGGAGCGAAACCGATGACAATTAAAACAATCATTTTTGATTTAGATGATACACTTTTATGGGATCAAAAATCAGTAAAAACAGCGTTTGAAAAAACATGTGAATACGCGGCGACAAAATATGAAGTAGCGTGTGAAAAATTAGAAGAGGCAGTTCGTGCAGCTGCGCGTGAGTTATATCAAGCGTATGAAACATATGATTATACAGTGATGATTGGGATTAACCCGTTTGAAGGATTATGGGGAACGTTTGATGACCCGACAGATTCTTTCCAAACGATGAAGGGAATTGTGCCAGGCTACCGTGCAGATGCATGGACAAATGGTTTAAAGGCGTTAGGCATTGACGATGTGGAGTTTGGTAAAGAATTAGGGGAGCGCTTTGTGGAAGAACGTAAAAAAGCGCCGTTCCTATACGAGGATACATTTGCGGTATTAGACGAGTTAAAAGGCAAATACCAGTTAGTATTATTAACGAATGGTGCACCAAGCTTACAAAACTTAAAGCTTGAAATTACGCCAGAAATTGCCCCATATTTTGACCATATCATTATTTCTGGTGACTTTGGGAAAGGGAAGCCAGATGCATCAATTTTCGAGTATGTGATGGAAAAAGCAGGCGTGACAGCAGAAGATGGCATTATGGTTGGCGACAATTTAATGACAGATATTTTAGGTTCATCACGTGTTGGGATGCGTAACGTATGGATTAACCGTGAAAACAAACCGCAAAACCCAGAAGTAACACCAACATATGAAGTAACATCATTGACAGAGTTTTTAGAACTTGTCAAAGGACTATAAAGTATTCAATGGAGGTTTGAAGGCTACTGCTTTTGATCCTCCTTTTACTTTGGAAGAAAAGCAACCTATAAATAATTTAAATGATTGAATTATCAGAAATTTTAATGCATACTAATAGTATTCAGTAGAAAAGTAGGGATGATGATGTGCACTTGCGGAAATTGCGGTAGAGCTAATATTAGTCTATTGACTATTACAATTGAACAATATTCTGCCAATCTATGTTATATGTGTGCGTACATTATAGAAAAGCAACCAGCTCGTTTGAAACAGCTTGTACGTAAGCAAAATAAGCGCCAAGCAAATGAAGAGATGAAAAAGCAGCACACTATCTTATCAAGCTTAATCACCTGCGGAATTATCGGTCTCGTAGCAATCGGTGGTTTTGGTGTGGCAGAGCAGATGAGTGTATTCGCTAAACAACCGGAGCAAGTATTAACTTTTCTACGTTTAAAACAACTTTAAATTGAATTTATATAAACTAAAGCTATGCTGGAAATTTTTTTCAGTGCAGCTTTTTTATTTTGTAACGAAATGTCACTTGATGGTACTACTATTATGAAGGGGGATGGAGGTGTGTCCGATAGAAAGCATAGAGCAGTTATATGAACAGCTACAACTATGACAATCATTTTCCAACAAATCATGGATGGCGTTATGATTGGTAGCTTGCATATGCTATTCGCGATTTTAGGAGCTGCTACGGTATTTTAATAAAAAAAGCAACGAGTGAGGGAAAGAACAAATGAGAAAATTGCTGTATTTTACAGGCTCAACACCAAAATCTGTTCTTGCTAAAAAAGAATACAAAAAAACATCTGTATCCGCTAGAGTTGAGAGTACGAC
>NZ_JBYQFK010000035.1:0-38635 GCF_057837305.1 Lysinibacillus sp. RU7
AAAGCGTTAGGAGAAAGTTCAATTTTTTTTGAACTTTCTCCTGACACACAAAGATACTGGACTTTTTCAGTGGCCTCCGCTCTAATAGGTGAGGGGGAATTCCACTACCTGTATCTTTCATATAAATATACAATTTTCCTTCATCATTGCACATTTCAATATTGAGTTGACCGTTTTCATCAATTGCTTCCATTGCGTTTTTAATCAAATTAATAAATACTTGTTTAATTTGATTGGCATTGCCGTGAATCGTAGTATGACAATGATTTAATCGCAAGTCGTATTGTATATGGCGATTTTGCATTTCAATTGAAAATAGTTGTAAAATATCTTGTAAAATTTCATCAATTTGTATTGTGTGAAATGTCTCGACTTGTGGGCGAGAGAGTACTAAAAATTCTGAAACAATGACGTTAATGCGTTCAATTTCCGACTGAATCAGTTCGGTGTACATTTTATATGGGGACCGCTCATCGTCATTCATCATTTGCACAAAACCTGAAATCACAGTCATAGGGTTACGAATTTCATGT
The DNA here is from genome assembly GCF_057837305.1 of Lysinibacillus sp. RU7. Lineage (NCBI taxonomy): Bacteria > Bacillati > Bacillota > Bacilli > Caryophanales > Bacillaceae > Lysinibacillus > Lysinibacillus sp. RU7. The sequence goes on from NZ_JBYQFK010000035.1 coordinate 534, forward strand.
GCTACCTCGGCCGCCAATTCACCTGCAAGCTTTAGTTTTTCGGACTGGATAATTAGTCGTTCATTTTCTTTAATCATTGAAATATCACGTGAAATGACGGATGTACCAATCATCTCACCATGTTTATCGTAAATGGGCGATAGTGAAATTTGGGCATCAAAAACTGTGCCATCTTTTTTCATATCCTGTGTTTCAAGTAAATGAAAGCGTGCGCCTCTGAGTAATTGTATACGTCTTTTTTCGGCAGCTTCCATATTTTGAGGTGGTACAAGTGGAAGGGTATGGCCGATGCACTCCTCACGTATCCAGCCGTATAATTTTTCAAATGCCGGGTTCACTTCCCGAATACGATTATTTAAATCAAATACGGCAATAGCGTCCTCTGCATGCTCAAAAAATAGACGCAGGTACGCCTCTGTGGATGCTTGTTCTTTTTCACGTTTATTATTCGCATTTTCACGTTTTTTCCATAGTTTTAGAACGCAGATTGCCTGCGTAATACTAATGATACAAACAAGAGAGAAGAAGAAGATATATACTTGTGTGAGTTCATAGGGCGTGAGTTGTTTGGATGGGAAAAAAAGCAACAAAATGCCCCCTGCTTGCACACTACATATAAGCGTAACGATGACGTTAATCCGAATGGAACGATAAATACTAAACATTAGAATAAGAAAAATAAACAAATAAAATGTAAATACATAGTGGCTTTGTATAACTAAAAATACCGTCAGAACATTCCAAGTGCTAATCAATATCATTTGCATGAATTTAGGGGATGTTTTAATAAAAAAAAGAAAGCCTAAAAGTGCAAGGCAGGCAAGTATAACGATAGGATAATGATAGCGATCCAAAAACCATCCACTAAACAGTGCAATCATATATAGTAAAGAGCTAATTGTCATGGAATAATAGATAAATAAATTCCGCTTATGCAAAACTTCTAGCTGCTGCATAAATGCACCTCAAATCAAGTTAATATTTTCATGATACATGATTTAAGTATGTCGATAAATGATGAATTTTGATATGATAAATAAAATTGAGGGGGAAGCGACATGAACTACAAATTTAATGAGGAAGATACAATAAATTTGCTAGAAAAATTAGTCAATATTCCTAGTCCATCTGGATTTACAGCGGAAGTTATGCGCGACATAGTAAATTATTTACGAGATGTAGGTATTACGTATACACGTACTCATAAAGGCGCGTTAATTGTCACAATAGCAGGTGAAAATACAGCGCAACATCGTTTACTAACCGCACATGTCGACACACTCGGTGCCATCGTAAAGGAAATCAAGCCAAGTGGTCGGTTAAAGTTGGCGATGATTGGCGGATTTAATTGGAACGCCGTAGAGGGCGAATACTGTACGGTTCATACTGCAACTGGTGAGCGGATTCGTGGTACAATTTTAATGCACGAAACAACGGTCCATGTGTATCGTGGAGCAGGTGATATCAAGCGTGATGAAAACCATATTGAAGTCCGTATTGATGCAAAAACAACGTCAGCGAAAGAAACGTGTGAATTAGGCATTGGGGTGGGGGATTTTGTCTCATTTGATGTACGCTTTGAAAAGACAGCAACAGGTTTTATTAAGTCACGTCATTTAGATGATAAAGCAAGTACAGCTCTACTGTTAGAATTGATGAAATATGTAAAAGAGCATAATTTAAAATTACCGTATACAACGCATTTTTATATTTCCAACAATGAGGAAATCGGCTATGGCGGTAATTCTAATATTCCAGTCGAAGTTGTAGAATATGTTGCCGTTGATATGGGAGCAATTGGTGACGGACAAGCAAGTGATGAGTATACGGTTTCTATTTGTGCAAAGGATTCAAGTGGTCCATATCATTATGAGCTCACACGCCATTTAGTCAACTTAGCGAAGACACAAAATATAGACTATAAATTAGATATTTATCCGTATTACGGTTCGGATGCATCAGCAGCTATTCGTGCAGGGGTTGATGTACGTCATGCATTATTTGGCCCTGGTATTGAGTCAAGCCATGCATATGAACGTACACATGTAGATTCATTAAAAGCAACAGCTAAGCTGCTATATGCTTACATTATGTCACCAATGGTAGAAATGGAGGATTAATTATGTACGCTGAAGAAATTTTAAGCGCACTTCCACAAAAGAAAGTAATAGGGCGGCTGCCTAATAATATTAAAGATATGGCAATTGACTCACGGGCTGTAGGTCCAAGTACATTGTTTATTTGTATTAAAGGATATACCGTAGATGGACATGATTTTGCTCAAAAGGCAGTAGATGCAGGAGCGACAATTGTTGTCACAGAGCGGGAGCTACATTTAACAGGTGATGTTGCACAAGTCATAGTGGATAGTACAGACCGAGCGCTAGGCTTACTTGCTGCGAAGTTTTTTGATTATCCTTCAAATGATATTACGATGATTGGTGTCACAGGAACAAACGGTAAGACAAGTGTGACGGGGATTATCCATAATATTTTAATTGGCATGGGTGAAAAATCAGCGTTATCAGGAACGATTGGCTTTAATTTAAACGGTGTATTGTATGAATCAGCAAATACAACAAGTGATGCATTAAGCACACAGCAAATGATTTTCCGCGCCAAGATGGAAGGTTGCCGTGCGATGGTTATGGAAGTCTCGTCACATGGGTTATCCCTTGGTCGTTTAGCTGGGGTTGATTATGATGTCGCCATTTTCACCAATTTAACGCATGATCATCTGGATTTTCATGGCACAATGGAGGAGTACGGCAATGCGAAAGGGTTGTTATTCTCTCAATTAGGACAAGATTTATCAAAATCTAAATCGGTCGTATTGAATGCGGATGATCCATGGAGTGAGCGATATGCCAAATTAACACCGTTTCCTGTTTGGACATATGGTTTACAACATGAAGCAATGTTTAGCGCAAAAAATATTCGCTATGAGGATGGCATGACATATTTTGATATGTTAACACCAGAAGGTACATATCCGATTTCCATGCATTTACTGGGTGAATTCAATATTTATAATGTGTTAGCGGCAACCGCTATGTTTTATTCACGTGGCTTTGCATTAGAATTAGTTGTGGAGCAAATTGAAAAATTACCGCCAGTAAAAGGGCGGATGGAAAAAGTCGAAACCGATTTGCCGATCCAAATCTTTATTGACTATGCACATACACCAGATGCGATTGAAAAGGCTATCAATGCAGCGATGCCTTATAAAAAACCAGAAAACAAGCTGATTTTCTTAGTCGGTACGGGTGGTGGACGTGATAAAACGAAGCGGCCAACGATGGCTGAAAAAGCATCTGTTGCCGATTATGTAGTGCTAACAACGGATGATCCACGTTATGAGCCATATGATAGCATTACAGGAGATTTAGCAAAAGGGATGCTACATGAGCATTATGCTTGTATTGGCGACCGTGCAGAAGCAGTACGCCATGCAGTCAGTGTTGCAGAGCCAGGGGATATTATCATTTTCGCCGGTAAAGGACATGAAGATTATCAAATTATTGAAAACAAGAAATACCCGCATTCAGATGCTCAAATTGCTATTGAAGCAGGCAAAGAACAATTTAATCGTTAATTTGAAAAAAGCTACCTTTATAATGGGTAGCTTTTTTTAGCCTTTGGTAGATGTCACGGATTCGGCTTTGTGCTTGCATAAACCCGAATCCGGACGCAATTACATCGAGGCGTAATTGATTGGGTAACTTTCTATCCTGATATAGCGTCTGGATAGAGGAAAGTAGGTGAAAGAAATGATTCAGCATTTTATCGAAAGTATGGTGATGTATTGTATAGTAGCTACGCCGATTTATGGTGTGCTTCGTTTTTTATATATACGGCGAAAAAATTTCAATATATGGCGTGAAATCGTCTTATACGTCTTTGTTCTTTATACGGTGGCTATTTTATCGCAGACGATTATTCCGAATTACCGAGCTGCTTTTAGTTATCGCACTGTGAACCTTGTACCGTTTCAGACTATTTCAAGTTATGGCCACCAACTCGTTAGTGGTACATACATGAACCATATTGCTTTTTATAATCTTGCAGGAAACATTGTGTTATTTATTCCGTTTGGTATGTTGCTCCCGCTCTTATGGCGTCCGTTTAGAAAGATAGGTTGGCAAATTACTGTATCCATCGTGATTCCATTATTCATTGAAGGGACCCAATATTTTATAGGGCGCAGTACAGATATTGATGATGTGATTTTAAATGCAGCAAGTATATATCTAGGCTTTGTGATGACACAATGGCTATTAAAAAGATTTTATACAGGAATAAATAAAAATGGTTGTAACAACATGGGCAACTCTTTAAAATAAATAAGTATGTTAGAAAGGCACATTTCGACTTATTTTGGCGATATGATGTCCTTTCTTATGCGGATAGTTATCAACTTTCTAATTTGCTATCCGCTAAAAAAGGAGACGAAACAATGAGCTTAGAACAAGATATATTATCACGTCGTACTTTTGCTATCATCAGTCACCCGGATGCTGGTAAAACGACGATTACAGAAAAGCTGTTATTATTCGGTGGTGCGATTCGCGATGCTGGTACAGTTAAAGGGAAGAAAACGGGGAAGTTTGCGACGTCTGACTGGATGGAAATCGAGAAGCAGCGCGGAATCTCGGTTACATCATCGGTGATGCAATTTGATTATTCAGGGTGTCGTGTGAACATCCTTGACACGCCTGGTCACCAAGACTTCTCAGAAGATACGTACCGTACATTAATGGCGGTAGATAGTGCGGTCATGGTTGTCGATGCAGCAAAAGGGATTGAGGCACAAACATTAAAGCTATTTAAAGTTTGTAAAATGCGTGGTATTCCAATTTTTACGTTTATTAATAAATTAGACCGACAAGGGAAAGAGCCTTTAGCGTTAATTGAAGAATTAGAAGAAGTACTTGGCATTCAAGCATACCCAATGAACTGGCCAATTGGTATGGGGAAAGAATTCCTTGGTATTTACGATCGCTACAATAAACGGATTGAACAGTTCCGTACAGAAGAGGGAGACCGTTATTTACCATTAGATGAAAATGGCGAATTAGCTGTGGATCATGAGATGAAAGTAACGTCTTACTACACGCAAGCGATGGATGATATTGAATTATTAAATGAGGCAGGCAATGCATATTCAGAAGAGAAAATTCGTCGTGGGGCGTTAACGCCTGTATTCTTCGGTTCTGCGTTAACAAACTTCGGGGTTCAAACATTCCTCGATACGTATTTAAAATTTGCGCCAGTACCACAACCTCGTATTACAGAAGATGAGCAATTTATTGATCCAGTAGAGCATAAAGATTTCTCGGGCTTTATCTTTAAAATTCAAGCGAATATGAACCCTGCACACCGTGACCGTATTGCATTTGTGCGTATCGTCTCAGGAAAATTCGAGCGCGGAATGAATATGACGCTTGCTCGTACAGGTAAATCATTTAAAGTAACACAGTCTACGCAATTTTTAGCCGATGACCGTGAAACAGTAGATGAGGCAGTAGCTGGCGATATTATTGGTTTATATGATACAGGTACGTATCAAATCGGTGATACAGTTGTTGGTGGGAAGAAAACATTCCAATTTGAAAAACTACCACAGTTCACACCGGAAATTTTCATGCGTGTTACAGCGAAAAACGTGATGAAAGGGAAGCAGTTCCAAAAAGGTGTGCTGCAGCTCGTACAAGAAGGAGCCATTCAGTACTTTAAAACATTGCACACAGAAGAAGTTATTCTTGGTGCGGTTGGGCAACTGCAGTTTGAAGTATTTGAGCATCGCATGAAGAATGAATATAACGTGGAAGTAAAAATGGAACCAATTGGCTCGAAAATGGCACGCTGGATTGAAAATGAAGGCGATATAAAGGATTCCATGCACTCTGCCCGTTCCATGCTTGTAAAAGATCGCTTCGACAAATTAGTATTCTTATTCGAAAACGAATTTGCGATGCGTTGGTTCTCTGAGAAAAATGACCATATTAAATTATATAGCTTATTATAAAATGACGCTGCCTCCTGTATGGGGAGGTAGCTTTTTAGTGTTTATTGAAAGATTAAATGGACACAATAAAATAGTTACTCATAATGAGTAAATCCATAAATATATATTACCGTTTGAGTAACCGTTGCTTTCCGCTGCGGCACTCGCTTTCCACGGGCGAGATCAAGCCTCCTCGTCGCTCATGCTTCGGTGCTCCTGTCACTGCGCTTTCGTCGCAAATAAATTTCCTGCGGGGTCTTGATTGTCTCGCTTTTCCCGTAGGAAGCTTTGCTCTGTAGCGAAAGGCGCATGCCGTCAGCTACACTACAAGCAACTAGTGTTTCATAAAAAATCGGTTGCTTAAAAATAATGAAAGATTCACATTCATTACAGTAGAGACTGTGCAATTATACTTGCACATACAAAGAAATTGATTTCTTTTAGAGAAGAGAACTGTTTTTCTAGTATATCGAGAAGTATTCACTTTTTGCCGTAGCGCGCCATAGCCACAGGAGCCGTAACAGGAGATCCAAACAGGCCGCGCCTGTTTTAGCTCCTGTGTAGGCTGTGGCAAAGCGCGGAGGCTACGGTACCGCTTTAGTTTAATATCTTTTACTACCCTAATGGTATTTTTAGGATGTATTTTTGCTCATTACGAATAGTTGCTAGATAGACGGAGAAATTTGTCGAAAATATGAAAAAAATATATATAAAAGGAAGTTTTTTAGAGATAATAAAGGGAGAAACTTCCATGAAAGCGAATATGTAAACGAACATGTTATTAGAAAGGATTTCATCATGAAAATAAGTGACTTTTCCATAAAACGACCAATATTTACATTTGTCACGATGGTGCTTGTCATCATACTTGGCGCGGTATCGCTTTTTAAAATACCAATTACCTTAATTCCTGAACTGAATCCTCCTATTGGGGTAGTAGTGACGTCTTATCCGGGAGCAAGTCCAACAGAAGTAAATGAAAAGGTAACGAAGCCTTTAGAATCTTCCCTTGCGACATTGCCTGGGATTCAAAAGATGACGTCGACATCTCAAGAAAGTTCGAATTTAATCGTACTCGAATTTGATTGGTCGACAGATATTAAGGAAGTGCAATCGGAAGTTTTACAACGAATTGATATGGTCAGTTTACCTGACGAGGCAGGAAAGCCGAGTTTTTTTAAATTTGATCCATCACAAGTGCCGATTATTCAGCTCGCATTGCGTGCCAATCAAGAAAATGTCGATGTTCGCAAAATTGCTGAGCAGCTAGAGCTTGAATTAAAGCGGCAAAAAGGTGTGGCCAGTGTCAATGTTTCTGGAAAAATTGTGGAGGAAATTCAAATTGCACTAAATGCACAAGCACTAGAAGAGCGCAATTTAACACAGGCAGATATTGTACAAGTCATTCAAGCTAATAATATTTCTTTGCCAGGTGAATCGATTAATACAGAACAGGGGCAACTGCTAACTACACGTATTTTGAGTACCTTTACATCAGCAGAACAAATTGCTGATTTGACGTTATCGGTTAATCCATTAACAGGAGAAGCGATAAAAATCCGTGATATTGCGACCGTTGAACGGACAGAGCAAGAACAAGAAACCATTACCCGAGCAGGTGAATATAGTGCAGTAATCTTGTCTGTACTACAAGAATCGGGCGCAAATACAGCAGAAGTATCGAAAGCATTTAAACGAGCGCTAGAGGAATTATTAGCTAAACCTGAATTTGCAGGTGTACACGCAGACATTTTATACGACCAAGGGGATTACATTCAGTTAGCGATTAGCAATATTACTTCTTCGTTAATCTACGGCGGTCTGTTTGCGATGCTTGTATTATTTATCTTCTTAAGAGGGTTGAAAAGTCCTTTGATTGTTGGCATTGCTATTCCATATTCAGTTATCGTGACATTTGTGTTGATGTACTTTGCCGATTTTTCGTTAAATGTCTTAACGCTTGGAGCGCTAGCGCTTGGGATTGGGATGCTTGTAGATAACGCGATTGTTGTTATTGAAAATATTGAACGGCATATTGCACTAGGGAAGTCGCCTAAGGAGGCAGCTTCTGTTGGTACGAAAGAGGTAGGCGTTGCGATTATCGCATCTACGCTTACAACTGTAGCCGTATTTGTTCCTGTTATGTTTACGTCAGGCTTAATTGGGCAAATTTTTACGGAGTTTGCGTTGACGATTTCTTTTAGTTTATTTGCGTCCTTGGCTGTCGCATTAACGGTTGTTCCGATGTTAGCGAGTAAGTTTTTAACAACAAAAGCGGGTAATTTAAATGAGCAACGTGCAAATTCAATATTTTATCAAGTTTACCGAGATGCTTTAAAGTGGGCATTAAGCAAACGTTTACTCCTGCTAACGGTTACATTTATTGTTTTTGTTGCTTCCTGTTTTGCTCTTTATAAGACAGGAACTGAATTTATTCCAGCAACGGATGAAGGGTATGTGACAGTGGAGGTCGAACTGCCACGTGGCGCATCTTTACAAGCAACAGAAAAAGTAGTGAGTGAAGTAGAGGCGCGTATAAAAGAAGAATCGGACGTAGATGTGTTAATTAGTTTAATTGGAGGAGATCAGCAGTCATTATCACGCGGTACAGCAAACTCGCATCGGGCACAGCTTTATGTAAGATTGGTCCCTTTATCAGAGCGTGATCGTTCGATTTTTGAATTTACAGAGGTCGTGGAGAAAGATGTAAAAGAGATCGTAGGAAGTCGTGGAGAGGTTGATTTTTTATTATCTACATCTTCTGGCTCGTCTCCAAGTACGATGACGTTTCGGGTAACAGATTCGAATGAAATACGTTTACAAGAAACGGTTAAAATGATTCAAGCGGAATTAGAAAAGGTTGATGCAATTTTAGAAGTGACAACAGATTTAGAAAATACAGCAGATGAAATTCAAATAATTGTGAATCGTGATGCGGCAAATGAGTATGGGATGATGCCTGCACAAATTGCGCAAACAGTGAATACGATGATGCGCGGTGTATTTACTACACAAATATTAGCTGATGATGGTGAAGTGCTAACTGTCTATACAGGCTTTGGCGATACGTATAAAACCGATATTGAATCAGTGAAAAAGATGAAACTCCGTACAGCAGCAGGTGTTTTTGTAGAGCTACAAGATGTTGCGGATGTAACGATTGCGAAAAGTCCAACATCCCTCCGCCGTTCCGATCAGGCAGCCGCTGTTGCATTTTTTATTACGTATCGTAATGCGGAATCATTAAGCGGTATTTCAGCTAAAGTCGATGCAGCGATTGACAAAGTTGATCTTCCATCTCAAACGTCTGTTGTTTTTAGTGGGGATCGTGAACTGTATGAAAATGCAAAAGATGATATGTACTTAGCTGTTGTCTTAGCGATTGTCCTTGTATATATCGTCATGGCAGCGCAGTTTGAATCATTAAAATATCCGTTTGTCATTATGTTTAGTATACCGCTGATGGTAATTGGTGTAGCCACTTCCTTATGGATGACCAATACTCTGCTAGGTATTACAGCAGTAATCGGTATACTCGTTTTAGTAGGAATTGTTGTGAATAATGGTATTGTTCTTGTGGACTATATTAATTTGAAAAAAGCACAAGGACTTGGGTCATATGAGGCTATTTTAGTAAGCGCACAAGACCGTGTACGCCCTATTTTGATGACAGCATTGACAACGATGCTAGGACTTGTACCACTTGCGCTCGGTATAGGTGAAGGGACGGAGATGAACCAACCAATGGCTATTGTTGTAATTGGAGGATTAATTACATCAACATTTTTAACATTGTTTATTGTGCCAATCATTTACAGTTTAATCGATAGCGAAACGAGAAAAATGGCTTCTTAATGGTTTTTAAGGGGGAAATAAGGGGATGAGCGTACATTTAATGACAGGCTTCCCAGGTTTTATTGCAAGCCAGTTAATTCGTCAATTATTTATGGATGGAGTGACAAGGCAAATATATGCTGTTGTGCTCCAAAGTGAAATGGATAAAGCAAGAAAAGAAGTAGCGAATATAAAAGCACAATATCCAAATTGTCAAATCAATCTTTTTGAAGGGGATATTACGTTACCGAACTTAGGAATGGATAATTCAGAACTGGGCTGTATTGCGCCGCGTATTAGCATCGTTTGGCATTTAGCGGCTATCCATGATTTAGCTGTAGCACGTGAACTTGCTTGGAAAGTGAATGTTCATGGAACAGCATGTGTCAATGACTTTGTTCGAACATTGCCAAACTTAAAGCGTTATATGTACTTTAGTACGGCAGATGTAGCTGGAAGGCGAAATGGACGATTACTTGAAAACGAGTTAATACGCCCTGTTGCTTTTAAAAATCATTATGAAGAAACAAAATTTGAAGCAGAACTACGTGTGGAAGATTTAAAATATGAAGTGCCTGTAACTATTATTCGACCAGGCATTGTTCGCGGTCATTCAGAAACGGGAGAAACGATTAAATTTGATGGGCTATACTTTTTGTTCAATATGATTGATACATTGAGTACTTCACCACTCATTCCATATATCGGAAGTAAAAGAGCGACGATTAACGTTGTACCGGTGGACTATATTTTGAAAGCCGTATCCTATCTTTGTACAGCGGTTGAAGCGGAAGGGAAGACACTGCATTTAACGGATCCAAACCCACATAAAGTGTCTGATGTGTACTATGCTATAGTAAAAGAAATGACAGGAAAGCGGCCGTTTGGTCGTTTACCACTTCCTATGGTGAAAAAAGTATTAGCCAATTATAAAATTCGCAAAAGACTTGGTTTAGAATATGAAACAGTGGATTATTTAGCATGGAAAGGAGCATTTGATACGTCTGAGGCACAGTCAATTTTACAAAAGCGGGGAATTAAATGCCCAGATTTCATTGAAACAGTCCCAACAATGGTTCGGTTTTATAAAGATAATAAGCATCGCACACAATTATTTATACCGATTAAATAATAATAGTTGCATATTTTACAAAAAATAGTTTATAATATACGTACAAAGTAACTGAATATCCGTTGACAGTTTGTCAAAGGGGAGTAGCTATAAGTAGCACACTACTTACTTCACATTCGTCATGACATGGTTAGGAGCCATCGGGTGTGATAGCATTGAATATGCTTAGCAAGACCTTTGCCTATTTTTAGGCATGGGTCTTTTTCTTTTGCTTCCAAATGTGGATTATTCAAGGATACATTGTTGAATTTTCGAGAAAATGGGTATACAAACAAAAAGGAGGAATTATTGTTTATGGAAACAATATTGTTGGAGTACGCATGGGTCTTACTCGTACTCGTATTTTTAGAAGGGTTATTAGCAGCAGATAACGCTGTTGTTATGGCGGTAATGGTGAAACATTTACCACGTGAACAACAGAAAAAAGCGCTATTTTATGGATTATTCGGGGCGTTTGTATTCCGATTTATTGCGTTATTCTTAATTACGATTTTAGCGAAGTATTGGCAAATCCAAGCAATTGGTGCCGCTTACCTATTATTTATTTCGATTAAACACTTATATGATAATCATTTCAAAAAAGATGAAGAAGAAGAAATGAAAGAAGGTAAAGGCTCTGGCTTCTGGATGACTGTCTTGAAAGTAGAGCTTGCTGATATTGCGTTTGCGATTGACTCAATGCTAGCAGCCGTTGCGATTGCGATCACATTACCGCATATTGGTGATTTCGACATCGGTGGTATTAATGCAGGTCCATTTGCCGTTATGTTCCTTGGTGGTTTCATTGGTCTAATTATTATGCGATTTGCTGCACAATGGTTCGTTAAAGTGTTAGCAGACTACCCATCACTTGAAACAGCCGCATTTTTAATCGTTGGTTGGGTAGGGGTAAAACTGGCAGTGCTAGCGCTTGGTCATGAGAAATTGGCAATTATTGACCCGCACTTCCCACATTCCGCAACATGGAAAATTATTTTCTGGGTTGTCTTACTAAGTATCGCAATCGGTGGTTACGTAACAGGCGTAGCCAAAAAGAAAAAAGAAGCATAATAAGATTAGAAAGAAGTGCTATAGAAGGGATACATCTATAGCGCTTCTTTTATTTTTATGGTAAATTTCGCTATAGATGTTTTTATATCAGGAGGGCGAAGTATGCCAAATCGAAAAAGAATGAGTAGAGAAATTAGGATTACCCCCTTTCAACTACTCGTTTCATATTATTTTATTGCTATAGCCGTTTCAGTCGGGTTACTTCGCTTACCATGGGTACATCAACCTGGAGTAGAAGTTTCGTTCATTGATACATTATTTACAGCGGTGAGTGCAGTAAGCGTCACAGGGTTAACTGTATTTGATGTATCAAAAACATATACTGATTTTGGTTTAATCATGCTGCTCATTATTTTACAATTTGGTGCGATTGGCATCATGTCACTTGGAACGTTCGTTTGGCTTTTAGTAGGTAAAAAAATTGGGATGCGCGAGCGACAGTTAATTATGATTGACCATAATCAGCCAAGTATTGCGGGTGTTGTGCAACTCATTAAAGAAATTGCAAAAATATTATTTGTGATCGAAGCGTTTGGTGCGCTTGTATTGTCCATGCATTTTAAACGGTATTTTGCTACGTGGGAAGATTCTATTTTTCATGGAGTATTTGCGGCCATTTCCGCTACGACAAACGGTGGATTTGATATTACAGGTAGAAGTTTGCAGCCATATCATTTAGATTATTTCGTGCAGTTTGTCACAATGTTGTTAATTGTACTCGGAGCAATTGGCTTCCCGGTATTAATTGAAGTGAAAACTTTTTTATTACGTCGAAAAAAAGGGTTTCGCTTTAGTTTATTTACAAAAATTACAACAACTACGTACGCTGTATTATTTGTTGTTGGCACGTTTGGTATTTTAGTGATTGAGATGTTTCATTCCTTTGCAGGGATGAAATGGCATGAAGCATTATTTTCGGCAATGTTTCACTCTGTTTCTACACGTTCTGCCGGCTTAACGACCTATGATGTTACGACATTTAATGAAGCAACAGATATTTTTATGAGTTTTCTCATGTTTATTGGTGCTTCACCGAGTTCGGTAGGTGGTGGGATTCGTACGACAACATTTGCGATTGTCATCTTATTTTTAGTGACGTATGCAAATGGACGCGATGAAATTCAAATATTTGGACGAGAAGTTTATTTAATCGATGTGTTCCGCTCGTTTGTCGTCATTTTACTGGCGTTATTTATGGTGCTGATCGCGACGATGATTTTACTCATTACGGAACCGCAGGCTACATTAATACAAATTATTTTTGAGATTACTTCTGCTTTCGGAACGTGCGGCATGAGTTTAGGCATCACGAGTGATTTATCGTTGTTTGGAAAATGTGTCATTATCGCGTTAATGTTTATCGGGCGTGTTGGGTTAATTTCCTTCCTATATACATTAGGCGGAAAATCGAAAAAAATCCTTTACCGTTACCCTAAAGAACGCGTCATTATTGGATAAAAAAGGAGGAAGTTTTTATGCTTCCTCCTTTTTTTTATAGTACGATATCAGCCATATACGGTGCTTGACCTTGACGGAAGTATGTGAATAGATAGCCGTCTTGCTTTACGACTTTTCCTTTTTCTAAGTCTGCATAGGAAATGCTAGAAGGGACGATGAGCGAATGCTTAAATAAATCTTTTTCACTGACATTCATAGCAGCAAATTCTTCACCTGCTGTATGGGCATTGTTTCGAATGGCTGTATAAATTTCTTTTACTGTATGTTCTGCAATACGCTCTTCCCACCAAGTTTTCCGCGGTATAAACGATTGTGGTGTGAAGTAATCGATTAACATCAACGTTTTAACGATTTCTAAATGGACATGTGGTAATGTTTGCAAAAATTCTAATAGACGCATAAATAAGTCTTCAAGCTGATGTCCGATACGACTCCAGCCACGTTCTTCCCAATATGTCCCGAAGCTTTGGAAGAAATCGAACGGTGTTTCAAATGCATCTGTAATTAAATATTCAATCGTTTTGTCCATGCGGTGTGCATTCCAATACTTCTCTAAAACGTCTTCTGCATGTTTGATACGTACAATATCAGTAAACGTAAGTACATTATTGGAGAAAATTTCATAAGGGGCTACATCAACATATGTGTAGCCGTATTTTTGTGCTTCTAGACGAAGACCTGTCCCTCGTAATAATTTTAAGAAACCGAGTTGTAATTCTTCAGGGCGCATCGCAAATACATCGTTAAATGTTTTGCGGAACGAATTGTAATCCTCTTCTGGTAGTCCTGCAATTAAGTCTAAATGCTGGTCGATTTTCCCACCTTCTTTGACCATTGTCACGGTACGTTTCAATTTTTCGAAGTTTTGACGACGTTTCACAAGGTCATTTGTTAAATCGTTTGTTGATTGTACGCCAATTTCAAAGCGGAATAAACCAGCAGGTGCATGGTCATTTAAGAACTGAATCACTTCAGGGCGCATAATATCTGCTGTAATCTCAAATTGGAACACGACGCCTGGCGTATGCTCATCGATTAAAAACTGGAACATTTCCATCGCATAACTGCGGCTAATATTAAACGTACGATCAACAAATTTAATCGTCTTAGCTCCGTTATTCATTAAAAAGCGGATATCTTCTTTAATTTTTTCGCGGTTAAAATAACGGACGCCAACTTCAATACTAGACAAGCAGAATTGACATTGGAATGGACAGCCACGAGATGTTTCAATATATTGAATACGCTTTCCAAGATGGGGTAAATCTTCCTCGAAGCGGAATGGTGACGCGAGTTCGCGTAAGTCAATTTTAGGTGGTTGCGCATGTATTTTTACTTTCCCATCTTCTAAATAACAAATGCCACGTACGCTCTCTAATACTAAGTCGCCTTTCAAATAATGCATTAATTCTTTAAAAGAAATTTCACCTTCGCCCATAATAATAAAGTCAATTTCTGGGACTTTTCGAAGCCAATCATGAACATCATAAGATACTTCTGGCCCACCGAGTATGACTTTAGTCTCTGGCAATACCGTTTTTAACATACGCACAACTTTAATTGTTTCCTCTATATTCCATATATAACAACTAAAACCTATAACATCTGGCTGTTTCTGAAATAGGTCAGAAACAATATTAAAAGCAGGGTCTTTAATCGTATATTCTGCCAATTCTGGGTCAAATTCAGGGTGAGCATTTGCTTTTAAATAACGAATAGCCAAATTCGTATGAATATATTTGGCATTAAGTGTTGCTAAAATAATTTTCATAGTTATATTCTCCTTCACAAACTATATTGTAACAGTGTAGTGCAATAGGAACAATATGAGAAAAAATTCCTATTTTATTCTCAATTTAATTGTGAAATAATTTAATTAAATATAACTATAATTTAGAAAATTTAGAAATAAAACGTATAAAAAGTTAGATTTTATCATAAATTATGGTATCTAATACTGGAAAAAAGGGGGGGGAGCAATGGAAATAGCCTCTATCATGAATTTTCATCACAATGCAAAATTGACAAATGAGTCTACCGTTTTTATAGCTAACTCATTTGATATTATTTTTGCAAATCAAGGGGCAAAAGCGTTACTTGAAATAAGAGGTGAGAAAGATGAAAATTTTTTTCCGATTGATGCAGCATCGATTCCAAGATGGCAGCAATTTATAGAACAAGTTCGTAGTCAATCGCATGCCACTTGTGAAATCCAATTACAAACAACTACGCAGCCATTTGTGAGAGTGCATGGTTGTTATGATGAGCTTCAAGATGTTGTCATTGCTACATTGCAACCAACATTAATACAAGCAACCGGCGCAGTTATGTCGATGATGTCTGTATTTAATTATATGGATTTAGGAATCGTGACATTTACTACTGATGGCTTTGTACTAGATGTAAATCATAAAGCATTGCAATGTATTGGGTGCAGTAAAAACGAAGTGCTAACAAAACATCATAAACAGTTATTAAAGTATTTCACATATGATAGAGAGTCAGCCTCTCAGTTTTATCGTCGTCTCGAGAGAAAAGAACAAGCATCACTACTCGTAAAAAAAACTGAATGCAATGAAACACCTTATTATGAACTAAAAGTATTTTACGATGAAAACAGTCATTTGTTTATTGTCTCTATCTTTGATCATACAGAATATGTAAAGTTACAAAATGAATTAAAAGAACAAAATTATTTAAAAGAGCTTGGACAAATGAGCGCTTCAATTGCGCATGAAATTCGAAATCCACTAACGGCTTTAAAAGGTTTTGTTGAGTTATTAAAAAGTGAGGCACTACAAGAGCAAGAACATTATTTTGATATTATGGAATCTGAGTTTAAACGATTAGATACGATTTTATCAGATTTATTGTTTTTAGCGAACCCTCGAAAAATCGAATTACAAAAAGTTGATTTAGTTGAAATCTCGAAGGAAGTTATTGACTTTATGCAATTTGAGGCACTAATGAATGAAGTAATAATTCAACTAGAATATGATGAACAATTACAACATGTTGTGCTGGGAAGCAGTGTACGTTTTAAACAAGTATTGATAAATTTATTAAAAAATGCGGTTCAGGCAATGGATGATAGCGGTAATGTAACGATTCAATTACATGTAACGACACAAGAGGTACAAGTTTATGTACAAGACGAAGGAATGGGCATGGATGAGGAAACGTGTAAAAACTTATTTAGTCCTTTTTTTACAACGAAAGATTATGGGACTGGTCTAGGATTACCGCTTGTGAAAAAAGTAGTGAGTGATTTTAGTGGCACAATTGAAGTAGAAAGTACACCTAATATAGGAACAACTTTTATTTTAACTTTCCCAAATGCATTAACGACACAGGCAATTAACCAACCGCTTGATTTTCTACTCGGTTAAATTTCGTTTTGACAAAACTTTTTTCTAATCGTTATAATAGCAGTTATAACAAAAAGTAGGGGATGATTTGTCAGTGGCAACAGAGGAGATCAAACAATCACTCAAACTTTTTATTGTACTATCCCGTGCACAAAAAGCGATTAGTGAATCGACCCATCAATTTTTTCAGCAACAAGGTTTAAATCCGACTGAATTCGCTGTATTGGAGCTATTATTTCATAAAGGGAGGCAGCCTTTACAGCAAATAGGGAATAAAATATTACTTGCGAGCGGTTCTATCACATATGTTGTAGACAAGCTGGAGAAGCGTGGTTATTTAAAGCGCGTGTCTTGTCCTAACGATCGCCGTGTTACATATGCGGAAATCTCAGAGGTAGGATGTACATTTATGCAAGAAATTTTCCCAAAACATGAACAGCAATTGCATGAGCTAATGAGTGTATTGACGTCTGAAGAAAAAGACACTGCAATTGAATTGTTGAAGAAGTTAGGATTATCCATTAAAGATTTGTCCTATTAAAAAGAGTTTGCGCTAAAAGCGCAAACTCTTTTTCAGCTACAATATTATTGGATTGTAAAGCCCATTTGTAAAAAGGCATCTGTCATTTCAGCTGTAGTTGTATCAAATACGGTTAACCGTACAATTTTTGTTCCTTTTTCGAAAACGACTGTCACCACTTGGTCTTTATCTTCTGTATAAGTGACAACATAGCCAGTTGCATTTGTGATATCTTTATGTGTTGTTAAAAGTGAGTCAAGTGCATACGGTTCATACTTACCTTCTGGTGCAGTAATCTTAACCGTATTTTCTGTTTGTAGTGCTGCTTCATCATAAGTAGTTTCATCTTTTGCAAATAGTTCGATGCGCATTGAGTGTTCGTTATTGGCGTCATATATTACCATATCGCGACCAGGCTCTTCTGCTTCAAGAGAAAATCCTTTCGCTAATGAAATAGTATAATCCTGCTGAGGACTTACTGTCGTCGCAGTTTCCACTTTTTTTGGTTGCCCATCTTCTACATAATCAATTGTATTTGTACTTTCAGTTGTCTCTTCTGTCCCTGTATCAGCTGTTGTGTCTTCCCCTTCAGCGGCACCATTTTGTGTATTGTTTGTTTCGTTAACAGTACCTGCTGTTTCTTCTTCTGTAGGAGTTGGCGTTTCAGTGGTGTTACAAGCTGCAAGTAAGAGCATTGCGGAAAATGCTGATGTTATAAGAAATGCATGTTTTTTCATCTCAAATTCCCCCTTGTTAATAGTTAGACGTGATCATTAGAAATAAGTTTCATTTGATTAAATAATCGGTAAGATTAAAAATAATAACAAGACAAATACAAGATGCGATACAATAACTAATGGTAAACTCTTTTTCCATTCGTACAGTGTACCCCATAATAAACCAGTAACTATAGCCGCGAGAGCACCAGGCATAAAGCCGCTAATCGCTAATGCAAGAGAAAACAAAAGAGCCGTAATCAAAACTGCATAAAAAGGAGAAGTAAAGCGTTTTAACTGTTGTTGAATATAACCACGCCAAAACATTTCTTCACCAATGACTACAATAAAAATTAGCATCAAATAATGCCAAATATTCGTTGGACCATATAGCTCTAAAAATTTTGAAATATCCTTTGTTGTAGAGCGATCAATATATGGAAGCAGTATGTGCCCAAGTTTGACAACACCATACGCAATCGTCCCATAGCCTGTACCATATAGTAAGTACTGCCATGTAGGTAGCCGATCTTCAAACTTGCCGAATATGAGCGCCACAGCGATTCCTACGAGGAGAGTAAAGGAATATAAATACCAAAAAATCACTTTTTCCTCAAATGTGTAAAGTAACATTGCATAAATGAAAACTAAAGATAGAAGGAGCACGATAGTTTCTTTATGTTTCATCATAATTCTATTTCCCTCCTTGATATAGTGTAACAAAAAAACACTCCTATATCATCTTTTAGCGATGAAAAGGAGTGAAAACGTTTAAGCATCTTTCGTATGTAAAATTTTATATCGTTTATGGTTTATTACAGTTTTCTCTTCCATTTCGAGTTCATGGAAGTTGTCCATGATGGTTAAATCAACAATAACAGAGTTTTCATTTACTTTTTCGACGATTCCTTGTAGACCGTCCTTAAATTCGACAATACTTCCTACTTCAGCTACTTTCACAGGCAGTCAGCTCCTTTATCGACTAATACTTAACAGTTTGCACGAATTTAACAAAAAGGTAAAGAGTTTTTCGAATAATTAATTATTTAAAAGGGGATTTTTTATTAAAGAAGGTGGTTTAAAATAATGGAAAAATATAAACAAATACTCGATCAATTAAGAAATGGAGAACTACAAAGTGTAGAAATTTCTAAATCGGATTATTTAAGCTTTCGTGAAGCGCTCGTAAACGATTCACAATTTAAACATTTTCGTGGTGAAGCAAAACAGGGGGGGAACATAATTTTCACATTTTTACAGGCTCCTAGAACATGAAATAATTACCATTTGATGTTATTTGTGGTATAATTGTGGCGGTGACTATTTTGAACTTGGGGGGAAGCTATGGAAAAGGGCATTTTAGAGCAATTGGAGCAGATGCGGGCGCTTATGATTCAATCGGGTATGAAACATGGCTTTGGAAATGCTAAAACCATTCAACTAAGTAAGAGATTAGATGAACTACTTAATGAATATGATATGCTAAATAGAAGTGAAAAAGAAGATGAAATAGAAGAAACAAATTTTTTTCAATAATCCAGAAAAAATAGTGTTTACTTATGAAGAATAGTGGGAATAGTATATTTGAACACAGCAACATTCTCATTTCCCCCTTAAGAGCAAATGCTATTGCATTTGCTCTCTTTTTAGGTAAAGCCGATATTTTATAAGAACATGATTAGACAAAGGTGGTGATTTTAAATTTGAATTAAGCTATAGATGTATTTATTTGAAGAGTGTTCTTTTCTATGAAGCGCCTTCATCACAATACGGATACATTAAACGATTGACTCGCCTAAAAATAGTGTGAGTTTTTTTATTTTTCGCATTTTTTATGTTATGACATTTGATAAACTAAAGAAAAGGAAGGGGATATGAGATGAAAAAGAAAATTGCTTTTATTGGTACAGGGGTTATGGGGGCAAGTATTGTAAAACATTTATTACATGCTGGTCATGAATTAACGGTTTACAATCGAACAAAGAGCAAAACGGACGCGCTTGTAGCACTTGGTGCGAAGTGGGCTGCAACACCTGCTGAGGCAAGTAAGGGACAAGATATTATTTTTACCATGGTGGGCTACCCGCAAGATGTAGAAGAAGTATATACAGGAGAAGATGGTGTTTTTCAAACAGCCGCAGCGGGTACGATTGTCGTGGATATGACAACGTCTGAACCAAGCTTAGCTAAAAAATTATTTGAAATAGCAAAAGAAAAAGGGATACATAGTATCGATGCCCCTGTTACTGGTGGTGATATTGGTGCACAGAATGGTACATTGTCCGTTATGATTGGCGGAGAAAGAGACGTATTTGAGAAATTACAGTCGATTTTAGGGATCTTTGCAACGAATATTGTGTATCATGGCGAAGCGGGTGCTGGTCAGCATGCTAAAATGTGTAATCAGATTGTCATTGCTTCGGGTATGATTGGGGTTTGTGAATCGATGGCTTACGGCTTAAAAGCAGGACTTTCTATGGAAGACGTTTTAAAGTCGATTACACCAGGTGCTGCGGGTTCATGGGCATTATCCAATTTAGCACCACGTGTGTTAAAAGGTGATTTGGAACCAGGTTTTTATATTAAACATATTATCAAAGATATTAAAATTGCCATTGATGAAGCAGAACGTATGAATTTACAGCTCCCAGGGCTCGCATTGGCAAAAGCACTATATGAAGAACTAATGGAGCGCGGATATGGCGAAAAAGGAACACAAGCATTAATTCAATATTACGTAGAATAAGACTAAATTAACCGCAAAAAACTGTTGTAAACTATATACTTTTTTTCGTTACTTTCATCGTTTGAGGTGGAAAACGGTTATAGGAGAATGGGCTTGCCTATGATACAATTAATGTATAGGAAAGTTTTGAAAGGAGCCGGTATGCTGTGGAAACAGAAAAAAAAGGTATCTTATTAGAGAGTGGTACAAACGAACTTGAAATCGTCGAATTTGAAGTAGGAAGTAATAAATTTGGTATTAATGTTATTAAAGTAAAAGAAATTATTCAACCAATGAACGTTACATTCATTCCACATGCACATCCACATGTTGAAGGGATTATCCAGCTGCGCGGAGAAGTATTGCCAGTAGTAGATATGTTAAAAGTGTTAGGAATAGCTAATGCACAACGTAATCCGCAACAAAAATATATTGTAGCTGAATTTAATAAGCAACGTGTCGTATTCCATGTCGATAATGTAACGCAAATTCACCGCATTTCATGGGATCAAATTGAAAAACCATCTGATATGTATCAAGGCGGCTCATCACAAGTAATTGGTGTTATTAAATACAAAGATGAGATGATTTTATTGCTTGATTTTGAGCGTATTATGGTAGACATCAACCCTGCTTCTAGTATTAGTGTAGAAGCGGTGAAAAAATTAGGAAAACGCGAACGTTCAGAAAAGAAAATCGTGATTGCAGAAGATTCACCACTACTTCGTAAATTACTATTTGATACGATGCAAGAGGCAGGCTATGTAAATTTAGATTTCTTTGAAAATGGTCGCGATGCGTATGATTATTTAGAAGCATTAGCAAAAGCGGATAAAAATATTGAAAATCAAGTACAGATTGTTATAACAGATATTGAAATGCCACAAATGGATGGACATCATTTAACAAAGAAAATTAAAAGCCATCCAGATTTAAAAAAATTGCCAGTCATTATTTTCTCAAGTTTAATTACCGAAGATCTTCGTCATAAAGGCGAAGAAGTAGGGGCAGAAGACCAAATTTCAAAACCAGAAATTGCAGAGCTTATATTACGTATGGATCAGTTAATCTTATAAGCAAGCGCCTATAAAAAGTTTATATATTCATGAAAAAGTCGGGTGCTAATATAAGTATTCCGACTTTTTTTACAAAAAATTTACATAAAAATTTAAAAATGAGTGCTAATGTAAAGCTGTAATATTTATTGTTGGACAAAAAGGAAGTGAAAAAATGGAGAGAGTAAAAACAGCTATTATTGACATTGGCTCAAATACAGTGCGGCTTGTCATGTATCAATATGATAAAAACGAAGGATTACACGAGTTTGGCAATATTAAAACGGTTGCTCGCCTTCGGACACATTTATTGCCTACTGGTGACATGAGCGAAGAGGGAATGGGCATTTTATCGAAAACGCTCGCTTCGTTCAAACAGATTTTGGCAGATTATAATGTAACGGATATTAAAGCTGCTGCAACAGCCGCAGTTCGACAAGCATCAAATAATCAAGAAATTGTTAGGCGTATGAAAGAGGAGACCGGTATTGAAATTGAGATTTTATCGGAAGAAGAAGAAGCTTATTTTGGTTTTTTAGCTGTTGTTAATTCGATGGATACAGCTTCTGCTATAACGATTGATATCGGTGGGGGCTCTACTGAAATTACATTGTTTAAAAATAAGAAATTACAAAAAACTTATAGTTTTCCATTCGGGACAGTGAGCTTAAAGCAAAAATTTGTAAAGGGCTCCATTATGAATAATGAAGAACGGAAATTGTTACATAATTATATAAAAGAGCAATTTAAGTCATTAAGCTGGATTTGCGATGTCAATTTACCTGTGATTGCTATTGGTGGTAGTGCTCGTAATGTGGCACAAGTCCATCAACAGCAGCATAGCTATCCTATTTCAGGTGTACACCAATATGAAATGATGTTAGATGATTTACTCGAATTAAAACAAGATCTGAGTCAAATGACATTTGAACAGTTAAAACAATTGGATGGGTTATCATCAGATCGGGCAGACATTATCGTACCAGCCATAGAAGTGTTTACAACTTTGATGGACATTATAGGGACAAAAAATTTCCAATTAAGTAAAAAAGGGCTTCGAGAAGGTTTAATTATTCATCGTGTATTGCAAGGAGATGCAAGCGCATTTGATAAATACAATGTCTTTGCAGAAAATGCAAAAAGAATTGCATTTAAATATGGGCGCTCTGTTGAAGAATTAGAAACACTTTGTGCACTGAGTGAGCAACTGTATCACGAGTGCTGTAAGTTAGATTATTTTACATTTAATCAACAACATTTAGAGCTCATTCGACGTGCAGCAAAAGTATTTGCCATTGGTGAATACATTGAACTGGAATCCTCGAGTCAACATACATTCTATTTACTTGCCAATCAATCAATTGCTGGGATGAATCATTTAAATCGTATAAAGTTAGCGCTTTTAGCGTCTTATAAAAACCGTAATTACTTTAATCGGTTCGCTATGCCGTTTCTATCGTGGATACCGCGTGAGGAATTAAAATGTTTGCGCGATTTTGGTGCATTACTTAAATTTGTCTATGCATTAAATGTATCTAAACGTAATATTGTCAAACAAGTTGTGCTTAAACGCATAGATGAAATGGTTCAAGTAGATGTGATGGTGGAAGGGAGTGCGGTTGCTGAAATATATGAAGCAGAACGGACTAAAAAACATATGGAACGGATTTTTAAATGTGAAGTGAGTATTGATTTTTATGAAGAAGGGTGGAAATAAGGATGAACGTTAATCTTGATGAGCTAGCAATGGGCACAAATGACCAGAGTGAACAGACGCCAGAAGAACTACAGCGCGCTGCATTGCTTGAAGAAATCGCAAAGCCGCAATACTATAATAATCGTGAACTTTCTTGGCTTGCGTTTAATGAGCGTGTATTAGAAGAAGCAGAGGATGAAGAAAATCCATTGCTTGAACGGTTGAAGTTTTTAGCCATTTTTAGTTCGAATTTAGATGAATTCTTCATGGTCCGTGTTGCGGGATTACAGGATCAAGTACGGGCGGATTTTCATAAGCCGGAAAATAAATCGGGTTTGACGCCAAAAGAGCAATTAGCGAAAATTGCAGAGCGTACACAAGCTTTAGTTCGTCGTCAAACAGAAGTGTATCGTTATTTAATCGATGAATGTTTACCGAAGGAAAATGTGTTGATTAAAGATTTTAAAGATTTACAGGTAGAACAGAAACGATATATTACGGAATTGTTTGAAGAAACGATTTTTCCTGTATTAACCCCTGTAGCAGTTGATGCGTATCGGCCATTCCCGACACTTTTAGGGAAAACATTAAACTTGCTTGTCATGTTAGAAAAAAACAATAATGATGCCGAACATACAACTAAAGTAGCGATTGTCCAAGTACCTTCTGTATTAGATCGTTTTATTAAAGTACCGACAGCAAGTGATCAAACTGTGTTCGTGCTATTAGAAGATGTTATTACAAGTCATATTGATCACCTGTTCTATGGATATAAAGTCAAGTCTTCTCAAGCATTCCGTTTAACACGTAATGCGGATTTAACGATTCACGAAGAGGGAGCGCAAGACTTACTTTCTGAAATTGAAAAAGAGTTAAAGAAGCGGAAATGGGGGGTTGGCTCTCGTTTAGAAGTCCGTGATGGGGAAATGAAGGATGATGTATTAGACTACCTATTAGATGAGTTTGAAATTAGTGAATCAGATGTCTTTAAAATTGATGGGCCATTAGATTTAACATTTATGTTTCCATTTGTTAAAACAATCTCGGTTGGGCTTGAACATTTACAATATGAGAGCTTTATCCCACAGCCACCGCAAGATTTAGGTTCGGATGAAGACATTTTTGAAAAGGCGTTAGTGCAAGATTTATTTTTCCATCATCCATATGAATCATTTGTACCGATTGTTGATTTCATTATGGAAGCAGCGAATGATCCATCTGTGTTAGCGATTAAACAAACACTGTATCGTGTAAGTGGGAATTCGCCGATTATTCAGGCATTAAAGCAGGCAGCAGAGAACGGGAAACAAGTAACTGTACTGGTCGAGTTAAAGGCACGTTTTGATGAGGAAAATAATGTTCTTTGGGCGAAGTTGCTTGAGCAAGCGGGGTGTTTAGTGATTTACGGAATGAATAATTTAAAAACCCATTCGAAAATTACGCTTGTTGTGCGTCGTCGCCACGGAAAAATTGAGCGCTTTGTTCATCTAGGAACAGGTAATTACAATGATGCAACAGCGAAAATGTATACGGATATGGCCATTATTACGTCAAACAAGGAGTTTGGGATTGATGCGACAAACTTCTTTAACTATTTAAGTGGTTATACGGAAAAACCTGAATTTCACCATTTAGTTGTTGCACCTTTCGATATTCGAGATGAGTTTATTCAACTCATTGATGAGGAGATCGAATGTCATAAACGACACGGTAATGGCTTTATTCGGGCAAAAATGAACTCCTTAACAGATAAAGATTTAATGATGAAATTGTATGAAGCATCGATTGAAGGGGTAAAAATTGAACTGATTATCCGTGGCATTTGCTGTATAAGACCGGGTGTTCAAGGCATTAGTGAAAATATTACAGTAACATCCATTGTCGGACGTTTTTTAGAGCACTCCCGTATTTTTTGGTTCCATCATAATGGCGAAAATAAAGTATTCTTATCTTCAGCAGACATGATGACCCGTAATATGATTAAACGCGTAGAGATTTTATTCCCGGTATATTCACCGGACATCAAAAATCGTATTATAAAAATTATGCAACTCCAATTGGAAGACAATCAAAAAGCGCGTATTCAAGATTCAAATGGGAAGTACCATTATAAAGAAGATCATAACGGCAATAAAAAGATTAATAGTCAAGAAATATTCCTGCGAGAAGCGATTGGGCAACCTACGGAAGAATAACGTGTTTAAAAATTTTCATATAGTCTTGCAAAAAATGCAAGGCTATATGAAACTAAAGACAGTAGAGTGAGTTGGATAGGAGTGTAAAAAGTGATAAAGGTCGTAGAGAAAGATAGAATGAAAGCCTTACAACAAATTATTCAACTAAATCCATTCGATGCTGTCATTGTATTAAAAAAAGTACAGTACCGTTATGAAATTGAATGTGTAAATGAAAAAGCGATTCAGCTCTTTCAGGAACCAAGTAATGTAAAAATGGATGCGGAATGTTTTTTTGGGGCTATTGATTGGCAAACGTTACATCCCTTTGTTGAAAAGTTAAGCAACCAAGTGGAATACATAAACCTAAAGTTAGAACAACAAATGGCATTATATATGCAAAAACTAGTGATTAATGATGAAACCCATATTCTTATTGTCCTGCGAGCAGTCATTAATCAAGAGCATTTTGTGTATGAAGATGAGTTAACAAATTTATTTAATAGGCGTGCATTACAACATCAATGGTCATCGTTTACAGAGCAACGAATAAAGAGGCATGTGGCACTTCTCATAATTGATTTAGACCGCTTTAAAAAATTTAACGAATCGTTAGGGAAGCAAAAAGCGGATGGTATGTTAGCGATCATTAGCGAACGATTTACATCATTGCGCAAGAAGCATTGTGAGATTTTTCGCTATAATAGCGATGAATTTGTATTCGTTATAGGTTATGATGCGCAAGAAGAGGTTGAAGTGTTGGCGGCACAAATTTTAACATTGTTGAAAGAACCAATTGTTGTAGATGAGCAAGACTATTATGTTACGGCCTCTATTGGTATTGCCACAAGTATCGCTGAGCAAAAACCACAATTAGACACGATGTTGCATCATGCAGACCAAGCGTTGTTTTATGTCAAAAATCATAGTCGAGGTGATTATCGTTTTTATCGTAAAGAAATGAGCCAAGTGTTTCCTAACGAAGCATTAATGGAGGCGCATTTACGCAGAGCGATTGAACTAAATGAATTATCCGTTCATTTTCAGCCACAGATGGATTTACAATCAAACGAGATTAACAGCTTTGAAGCATTAATTCGTTGGCATAATCGTAAGTTTGGTTTTGTGTCCCCAGCGCAATTTATCCCATTGGCAGAATCATCCGGACTAATTATAGAAATTGGGGATTGGGTACTAGAACGCGTATGTAAATATTTAAAAGAATGGAAAGGAAAAGGCTATCGACCTGTCAGAATTGCTGTTAATATTTCACCAAAGCAATTTAAACAGGGACAGTTTGCGAGAAAAGTAGAGCGAGTAATGAAGCAATACGATATTGACCCTGCTCAATTAGAGCTCGAAATTACAGAAGGTTCCATGACGAATGTGCATGAAACAACGGCCATTTTAAATGAGTTAAAGCAGTTAGGTGTGTTTGTGTCAGTGGATGATTTTGGTACAGGTTATTCGTCGCTCAGTTATTTAAAAACATACCCAATCGATATTATTAAGATTGATCAATCGTTTATTGCAGATATTGAAGAAGATGAAAAAAACGAGGCCATTGTAAAGGCCATTATTTTATTATCACATACGCTCGGATTAGAAGTAATTGCAGAAGGTGTCGAGAAAAAAAATCAAGAACAGTTTCTGCTTAAAAACCACTGTAAAAAAGTACAAGGCTATTTATACAATAAGCCATTGCCCGTTGAGGAAATTGTGGAGCAATATTTAATTAATTAAGCGGTTGTTCCAAAATATAAAAAGTAGCGATTCGATTTGAGAATGGCTATTTTTTTATTTTTAGAACGTTGTGTTTACCTGGCGTATTTATTTTAGACATCAGAGTGCTATGCACGGTAGGCGTGCATTCTAGTTGCATAGAATGGTAGCTGATCAGAGATACTACATAAAAACGAAAGGAGGTTTTTATGTGAGTTTATTTGTCTGGGGATCGATTGTTGTTATCATTATTTTATGTGCACTCTCAGCCTATGCGACTGTAGTGGCAGCGAATCAGATTGAAAAGAGTAATTCAGAGCTTGACACATCTGTTGACCCTGTCATTCGAAGGCATCCATTTTTATTGAATCCAATCATTATGATGTACATTGTCGTCGGTATTTTTATGACAATCGTTCTTTTCTTTTATTGGGCAAGAGGTCAATGAAAGGGGAATTTTAGCATTTCAGGCTCCTGTACATAGTCACTTCTTAGTCAATTATGATATGATAACTATGAGTGCACTATCCTGCTCGATTTTTGAGTGGTAAAGGAGTAGAATGTTATGCTGTCAATAAATAACAGGGAATTATTAGATATACCTATTAAAGACTTTATTATTTCTTCCGAGAAGGTTGCTCACGTACAAAGTGGGAATAACGCGGAACATGCTTTACTCGTATTAACTCGCACGGGTTACTCTTCTATTCCAGTATTAGATGTCAAATATCGTCTACAAGGTTTATTAAGTAGCAAAATGATTACAGAAGCAATTTTAGGTTTAGAGCGCATTGAATATGAACGTCTTTCTGAAATTAAAGTAGATACTATAATGGAAAAGCAAATTGCTTATTTACAAGTAACAGATACTTTTAAACGTGCGTTGGATTTAGTGATTAACCATGCTTTTCTTAGTGTTGTTGATGAAGAAGGAACGTTTGTTGGGATTATGACACGTCGCGTCATATTAAAACAACTCAAAAAGTATATTTATATGAATGAACGATAATCAACATAAAATCGGCAAAATCCTAAGAGGGTTTTGTCGATTTTTAATACCGTGAAAGGATGAAATTATGACCGCGACAGAGGCTGAGATTATTAAAATATTGGCAGAAGAAAAAAATATGCGTAAGGCAGCGGAACGTCTTTTTTTAACGCAACCAGCCTTATCACAAAGATTGCAATCAATTGAAAAAGACTGGGGAACACAGTTGTTTTTACGTTCACAACGTGGCTTAACTCCTACACCCGCAGGAGAGCTTGTTATTCAATACGCAACAGAGCAAATCGCTAGGCGTGAAGAAGTATTTGAAACGATTCAAGCGTTAAATGCAAAAGTGCATGGCACACTTAAAATTGCATGTGCATCTATTGTAGGGCAAAACTGGTTGCCCCAAGTATTGAAAGACTTTGTTACATTGTACCCGGATACAAAAATTTCATTAATGACTGGTTGGAGTTCAGAAATTGTGAAAGCTTTATATGAAGGCGAAGCACATATTGGCATTGTACGAGGGCAAGCAGATTGGAAAGGGAAGAAAATTCACTTGTTCCGAGATATGATGTACTTAGTAGATAAAGAAATTCAAACATTGGAAGATATTTATACGGCAGATCGTCCATTCATTCAATTCAAAAGTGACTCAGATTATTATCAAGAAATTTTGCAATGGTGGCAACGGCATTTTAACCAAAATCCACGCCATCAAATTATTGTCGATCAAATTGAAACGTGTAAACAAATGGCGCTAAATGGTATTGGTTATGCAATATTACCGTCTATTACATTAAACGGAACAGAAGATGTGAATAAAATTCCGTTAGTGCATTCGGAAAAAGATATGGGCTTAACACGGGATACGTGGCTAATCGGTTACGATTCAGCTTTTGAGCTACTTCAAGTAAAAGCATTCGTGGATGTTGTGCAAGATCGAGCCCGTTGTTTATATGAATACAAAAATTAATACGTGCGATTGAAATAAAAATTTAGTACAATCAAAACATGTTATAAAAACTTACATGAAAAGGGGTTGTATAAAGATGAGTGATAAGTTGAATGCACAACAAATTATTGAATTTATTTCGAAGGCGCAAAAAGTAACGCCAGTTAAAGTGTATGTAAAAGGTGATAACGTCGCTTCTTTATCGTATGGTGAGAGTTCAAAAGTGTTCGGTGAAGGGAATAATGCGGTTGTTTTTGGCGAGTGGAGCGATATTGAAGCTGCGTTAAAAAGTAATGGAGAAAAGATAACGGACTATGTCATTGAAAGTGACAGAAGAAATTCAGGTGTCCCATTATTAGATACAAAACATCTGAATGCACGTATTGAGCCAGGGGCGATTATTCGTGATCAAGTAACAATTGGTGAGCAAGCTGTTATTATGATGGGAGCCATTATTAATATTGGTGCAGAAATTGGACCAAAAACAATGATTGATATGGGTGCAGTATTAGGAGGACGTGCAACAGTTGGGGCGAATTGCCATATTGGTGCAGGCACAGTGCTAGCTGGTGTCATTGAGCCGCCAAATGCACAACCGGTCATTATTGAGGATGATGTTGTGATTGGTGCCAATGCCGTTGTACTTGAAGGTGTACGTGTAGGAAAAGGCGCAGTTGTAGCAGCTGGTGCTATAGTTATTGGAGATGTTGCACCGTATACAGTTGTCGGTGGTGTCCCAGCGCGCGTATTAAAGCAGCTAGACGAAAAAACAAAAGCGAAAACAGAAGTAATTGACGCTTTACGAAATATTTAAGAAGGTGACTTCATGCAATCCCTAATTGATATTCGCCGAGCGCTACATAAAATACCAGAGCTCGGTTTTCAAGAATTTAAAACACAAGCGTTTATTTTAGATTATTTAACCAAACTTCCGCAAGACTATTTAGAAATAGCAACTTGGCGTACAGGGGTTATTGTAAGGATTGTGGGCACGAATCCAACGAAAACCATCGGATGGCGTACAGATATCGATGGTTTACCAGTAACAGAAGAAACAGGTGTAGCGTACGCTTCGCAGCACACTGGTCATATGCATGCATGTGGGCATGATTGTCATATGACGACGGCACTAGGGCTTGTCACAGCTTTTACAAAAAATCGACCTGTGCAAAATGTAGTTGTCTACTTCCAACCAGCTGAGGAAGGGCCAGGTGGAGCAGAACCAATGTTCAATTGGTTAAAAGAGGAGCGCCCTGATCTTTTATGTGATGAAATTTATGCACTTCATATTGCACCGGAATATCCAGTAGGCACAGTAGCAACGCGCCCAGGGCTATTATTTGCCAATACATCGGAGTTATTTATCGATTTAAAAGGGATTGGTGGGCATGCAGCATATCCCCATCTTACACGTGATATGACGATTGCAACAGCCAATTTAATTTTACAGCTACAGACGATTGTGAGCCGCAATATAGATCCCATGAATAGTGTGGTTATAACGGTAGGAAAGATAACAGCGGGTACTGTTCAAAATGTCATTGCAGAGAATGCACGTTTAGAAGGAACGATTCGTACACTAAATGCCGAATCAATGCAGGTAGTAAAAAGCCGTATTGAGGCCATTTGTGCAGGGATTGAAGCGGCGTTTGAATGTGAAATTTCCATTGATTATGGCTCTCTGTATCATGAAGTAAATAATCATGAGACATGTGCCAATCGTCTGCTTGCTTTTGCGAAACAGTATGACGGTGCAACGGATTTCTTATGCCCAGCAGCGATGACTGGAGAAGACTTTGGCTATTTCCTAAAAGAGATTCCTGGTGCCATGTTTTGGAGTGGGGCAAACTGCCAGTACGGTTTGCATCAGTCCAAGATGAATCCGGATGAAGCGTTACTTTCGTTTAATACCGATTTTGTTGAGGCGTTTATTCGGAGTTTATAAGGGAAAGGGATGTCCAGAAAGTGGACATCCCTTTACTTGTTGTTATGATGCTTGTTCCGAGGCGTGCATTAAATGTGGTGCTCTTTTTTGAGTCCATGCCCATGCTAAAATGAAGCATGTAGCTAAAATGACTGTACCGAAAACATACGGAGAGTCCATATTCCAGTCAAATAAAGAGCCCGCTAATATAGGGCCAAACATATTCCCTAAGCTCATATAGGCGTTATTCATTCCAGCAGCGAAACCTTGTTCAGCGCCAGCCACTTTACTAATGAGTGTATTGACTGCGGGGCGGATAAAGGTTGTAGCGATGGAGAATAACGTCGCCACTGTGAGGATCATAAAGAATCCGCTCACATAAATAACAAGTAACATCGTAATCGCTGCTACTAGTAAGTTGATTAAAATCACTTTCATTTCGCCGAACTTCTTAAACAGCTTGTTGATAATATACATTTGCAAAATAACACCAGCAAACCCACCAACCATAATAATGACCGAAATATCAAAAGGTGAATAGTTGAATTTATGGTCTAAGTAGAGTGATAATGTTGCTTGGAAGTTAGAAATCCCAAAACTAAATGTTAAGACGATGAGTAAAAATACGAAATACGATGTTTTGGTAGAACGTACTAATTGTTTCACTAAACTTTCACGTGGTGGCTTCGCCGTTGCTTCTGTATCTTTTTTGACATTTGGTAAAATGATAAGAGATAGAACAGCTGCTACGATGGCTGCGCTACCCGCGAAATAAAATGGAATGTGTAAACTGATGCCAGCTAACACGCCACCAATACCTGGTCCAATGGTGAAGCCTAAGCTCATCGCTGCACCAACCATCCCCATCCCTTTTCCTCGTTCTTCCACCGTTGTAATATCGGCGACATACGCTAAAATAGGGGGCATGACAAATGCTGCACCTGCCCCACTTAAGAAGCGTGCAACGAATAATAGCCAAACATGGTCCGATAAACCAAATAAAATTTGAGATAAACCATATAAAGTAAGACCTGTAATAATAAAGATTTTGCGTCCGTAACGGTCTGATAAATCACCGGCAATTGGGGAAAGTAAAAATTGCGCTAGGGAAAACCCTGCAATTAAAAACCCTAATACTTGTCCTCCTACACCGAACAATTCTAAATAAGAAGGCATAACCGGAACAATGATGCCAATACCACCCATCGTAATAAACATATTAAACATTAAAATATAGAGGGCGACATTATTCGTTTTTTTCGCCATGGCTAACCGCCTTTCTAATCCATTATTTCGACTTTTGAAATGTAAGTACAATTAGTCTAACATAATTATACGACTTGTCACTACTGTAAAGTTATTAGACTAAGGGATGAAAAATGAACTAGTTTAGTACAAAATATGGTGGCGATTACTTTATTTTGGCTCATCACCGTAACTTGGGGTTGATTTCCGTTCCAAATTTATTTGCGACGAAAGCGTAGCGTCAGGAGCAGCTGGGCGCTTTCCGGGGGGCGTCCGATGAGCCGCTTCCCTCGCTACGCTCAGTCCAGGGTCTCATCTAGGACGCTAATCCCCCAGGAGTCGCCCTGCTTCCACTCCAATCAACAAACACTTTATTTCATCAATTCGTAATGAACAAAAAATACAAAAATAGTAAAAATTATTGAATAGAATAAGCATTGTAACCTTTATATTTCACCACAGCACGTTTCCGTTGTGAAGTAAAGCTCGGCTTCTATGACAATAGTAAGCTATGGCAAAAATAAATACTTCTCCATCATAATCTGTGTTCAACTTATAACAAAATTATTTTTATAGCAAACAATTTACGTAGAAGTAGGTAGCACACGGAACGGAGAGCGGTGACTCCAGCGGGGGAAGTGAGCAAAGGCTAAAGTCGCCACATCCTGTGGCAACGCCTTTGTGAGCAACATCATGTTGCCCCGAGCTGAAGGCCCCGCAGGAAATTTATTTGCGACGAAAGCGCAGCGACAGGAGCACTGAGGGACGAACGACGAGGAGACTGAAGCCATGCCCGCGGAAAGCATCCGCTCGGAGTGGAGTGTGCCATGTATATAAGGCAACCCCGACTTTTGGTGATGAACCTTTATTTTGGAGGTCATATACTGCTCTATATACTGAAAAGACGTATGGCTACTAAATGCCCATACGTCTTTTGTTAATTGAGGTTCATTTTAAATTCTAAGAAGTATTCGTTATACTTCCCGAGCCATTCTAGCCCAAGGTTTTCGTATACTTCTAAATGTTTGCGTAGTTCTTCGTCTGGATAGAAGCGCTCGTCTGTAATAACTTCTTCATCCATTAACGCCCAAGCAGCTGAGTTAGGGGTAGAATAACCAACATAATCAGCATTTTGTGCTGCGTTTTCAGCTTTTAGCATAAAGTTAATGAACGCATGTGCACCTGCTACGTTTTTAGATGTTTTAGGAATGACCATGTTATCGAACCAAAGATTAGACCCTTCTTCTGGAACGGCAAAATCGAGCTCTTCATTTTCCAACATCATATCCGCTGCTTGCCCTGACCAAGTAAGGGCAACAGTTGCTTCATTGTTAATCATCAGTGGTGTAATTTCATCACCGATAATGGCTTTTACGTTAGGTGTTAATTGAATGAGTTTATCTGTTGCTTCACGTAATGCCGCATCATCTTTTAAGTTTAGCGAATAGCCAAGAGAATTTAAGCCCATCCCCATCACTTCCCGAGAGCCATCCACTAAGAAAATTTTCCCCTTTAAGCGTTCATCCCATAAATCTTCCCAAGACGTGAAGGTTAAATCTTCTGGTACCATTGTTGGATTGTACACGATGCCAACTGTCCCCCAGAAATAAGGGAGAGAGAATTTATTTTTCGGATCAAATGGTAAATCTAAAAAGTACGGATCGATATTTTGAGCATTTGGAATTAATGAATGATCCAGCTCAATAAGCATATCATCTTCAATCATCGTTTCAATCATATATTCAGAAGGAACAGCCACATCATAAGAGGAGCCGCCTTGCTGAATTTTTGTGTACATCGCTTCGTTTGAATCAAATGTTTCATAAATGACATGAATACCTGTTTCTTTTTGGAATTGTTTGATTAACTCGGGGTCGATATACTCACCCCAGTTATAAATTGTTAACGTATCTTTACTGCCGCCCATACCAACCGATTCAAGTGATCTTGATGCAAAGAAAAGCAGGAAACAGGCGATGACAATAGCGATTGTCGCTTGTACTAATTGTTTCATTTCCCAGCCTCCGTTCTTGCTTTTGAGCGGTTTGTTATAAAGTAGTAACCAATGACAACAAGTACTGTAATAAAGAATACTAAGCCAGAGATGGCGTTAATTGTTAATGTAATGCCCGCACGAGCCATAGAGTAGATCTCGACTGATAATGTAGAGAACCCATTCCCTGTCACGAAGAACGTGACGGCAAAGTCATCTAATGAATACGTAATCGCCATAAAAAAGCCAGCAAAAATACCAGGTGCGATATAGGGTAAGATAACACGTGTTAAAACGTCGCGCTTTGTAGCACCTAAGTCACGTGCTGCATCGATTAAGGATGTATTCATTTCTAACAGTTTCGGTAAAACCATTAACACAACAATTGGCACACTAAAGGCGATATGTGATACAAGCACAGAAGCAAAGCCTAATTTTACGCCAATCATAGTGAAGAGGATTAAAAAGCTTGCCCCAATGACCACGTCAGGTGATACGATGAGTACATTGTTTAATGATAGTAATGTGTTACGCATCTTTTTATCTTTAATTGAAACAATGCCAATCGCGCCAAGTGTACCGACAATGGTTGCAATTAAGCCCGAAAGTAGGGCGACAAGTACGGTATTAATCAAAATAACAATTAAACGTGTATCTTCAAAAACAGCCGCATAGTGCTCAAGTGTAAACGATTCAAAATCGTTCATATTGCCACCGCTATTGAATGAATAAAAAATTAAATAGAAAATTGGTGCGTATAAAATGAGAAAGACTAATACTAAATAGGCTTTAGAGGTAGTCGATAATTTGTTCATTTATGCGCGGCCTCCTTTCTTTTTCTGACCAGTGAGCATCATAATAATGACCATGAAAATAATTAAAAATACAGCGATCGTTGACCCCATACCCCAGTTTTGTGCGACAAGGAATTGTTGTTCAATAGCTGTACCGAGCGTAATGACCTGATTCCCAGCGATTAAGCGTGTAATCATAAATAGTGAAAGGGCGGGGATGAATGTGACTTGAACCCCTGATTTCACCCCGTCAATTGTTAACGGGAACACAACACGGCGGAATGTCGTCCATGCTGATGCCCCAAGGTCTCTTGCTGCAAACACTAAAGACGGATTTAATTTGTCTAATGAGTTGAAAATTGGAATAATCATAAACGGAATAAAAATATATACCGCTACGAAAATAAAACTAAAGTCTGTAAATAAAATTTGTTGTGGATTCAATCCAAATACTTCGATAAAGGCATTCATTGGACCATATAAACCAAAAATCCCGATGAATGCATATGTTTTAAGCAGTAAGTTAATCCAAGAAGGAATAATAATTAACATTAACCAAAGCTGCTTATGCTTTGTTTTTGTTAAGAAATAAGCTGTTGGATAAGCAATGAGTAATGTAAAGAGCGTAATTAAAAAGGCATACCAAAAGCTTGTTAATGTCATTTGTAAATAAATCGTTGAAAAGAATTTTTTATAATTTGCTAATGTAAAATTTCCGTGTAAGTCTAGCATGGAATAATACAGAACTAAGGCAATCGGTGCAATAACGAATAAAGCAATCCAGACGACATATGGAAATAATGCTGCACGATTTTTATTCCGCATCTTCGTCGTCTCCATATGCTTCTAAACGCTTATCAAACTCTTCTTCCGTTTCATTTAAGCGCATAACATGAATTGCCTCTGGATCAAAATCTAAGCCGATTTCTGCCCCTACTTCTGCCTTCTTTAGTGAGTGCACTAACCACTCATTCCCGTCCTGATCGTATGTTGATAATTCATAATGCACACCACGGAATAGTTGCGTATCTACTTTTACGATTAATTTGCCTTTATCGACTGTTGTAATTTCTAAATCTTCTGGACGAATGACAATATCAATTTTTTCGTTTGGCTTCATCCCGCCGTCTACACAGTCAAAAATTTTGCCAGCAAATTGCACTTTATAGTCTTCAATCATAATACCATCTACGATATTGGATTCACCGATGAAGTCTGCCACGAATCGGTTAATCGGCTCATCGTAAATATCCACCGGTGTACCAGATTGCATAATTTCGCCGTTTGATAAGACAAAGATTTCATCACTCATCGCTAACGCTTCTTCTTGGTCATGTGTAACGAATACGAATGTTTTACCAAGACGTTGCTGTAATTCACGAAGTTCATATTGCATCTCCGTACGTAGTTTTAAGTCAAGTGCTGATAATGGCTCATCTAGTAAGATCACTTCAGGATCGTTGACTATTGCACGTGCAATCGCAACACGTTGACGTTGACCACCCGACATTTCTGAAATTTCGCGGTTACCGTATCCAGCTAAATTGACGAATTTCAATGCCTCTTGTACGCGTTCTTTTATTTCTTGCTCTTTTACCTTCTTTATACGGAGGCCGAATGCTACGTTTTCAAATACATTTAAGTGTGGGAAGAGCGCATAGTCTTGGAAAACAGTGTTGACTTGACGCTCATTCGCAGGGATATGATTAATGCGTTTCCCGTTAAAGTACACATCGCCAGTTGTTGCCTCTGTAAAACCTGCGATAATGCGTAAAATTGTTGTTTTTCCGCAGCCAGAAGGACCTAATAATGTATAAAATTTACCTCTTTCTAGCTCGAAGTTAATATTTTTTAAAACGACTGTACCATCGCTGTAAGATTTTGTTACGTTTTCAAAACGAATAATCGTGTTATCCATCATTTGTCCTCCTTCGTTATAAATAAGATTCGGTCGCCACAAGTAGTAGACGCGTTAAACCAGTATGTGCGTTAAAAATTTGGTGGTGTGAAGATGCCTCGTAATAGACAGCGTGTCCTTCGGTGGCAATATACTCCTCATTCCCGATGACGACACGAATCCTTCCATTTAATACATAAAGAAATGTCTCGGATAAGGACGGTTCGAATTGTTTAAATTCTCCGCCCTTTTGCAGTGTTAAAATGACCGGTTCCATCTCTTTTTCATTCGACGTCGGAATTAACCAATCAATTGTATATTGTTTATCGTGGTCAGTAAAACTTGTTTGATCTTCTTTTGTATAGACAACCGGTTGCTCATCAGCCGTATCGTCGAAAAATTCTTTTGGGGTTGAGCCTAATACTTCGAGAATATGAAAAAGTGTCTCAATGGAAGGAGAATTTAAATCGCGTTCTAATTGAGAAATGTAGCCCTTTGTTAAGTCCGTACGTTCCCCAAGCTCCTCTTGTGTGAGTCCTTTTTTTAATCGTAAAGCTTTAATTTTTGCCCCGATTTGCATGAAGTTTATCCCTCCCAGTATAAGTTTATTAATTCTAAACAAAAAGTATTGAAGTTTACTTTTACAAAACTTTTAGTTTACAAGCCAAAAAAACATTATACACAATATCGAATGAATTTCAAGTGATGTAGTGAAAATTTTTGTGGGGAAATAAAGGATTTTACTCATAATAAGCAAATTAAAAAACATATATTACCATTTAAGTAACCGTTGCTTTCCGCTCCGGCACTCGCTTTCCACGGGCGAGATCAAGCCTCCTCGTCGCT
>NZ_JBYQFK010000036.1:0-38419 GCF_057837305.1 Lysinibacillus sp. RU7
GTCCAAAATTTTGTTTCTTATTCAGAAACATTTATTGTTAACGTTTTGCTTGTTCAGTTTTCAAAGTTCATTTCGTTAAGTTGTTGTGTTATCTCTTAACGACTTGTCCTATGTTACAGGCTTATTGATAAAAGGTCAATACTTTTTTACAAAAAAATATTCATTACGCTATATTTCTTAAAAGTTTCCTTATTATATAAACCTCTAATCTTTTTTTGGCTCTTCACCAAAACGTGTACTTGAACGTACATTCCTTTACAGGTAGACGCGCATCCAGGATGAGGTCAAACCTCCCCGTCACTCATGCTTCGGTGCTCCTGTCGCTTTGCTTTCGCGCAGATAAAGGACATATTTTGGTGTTGAACCTTTTTTATGTTCATTAAATTATTCTTACATTAACCTGAATTATTCATAGCTCCTTGGAATTTAAAGATTTGAAGGCGACTTTGTAGCAAAAACAGAAAAAATCATGAAGAAACGGCGCGTACGAAATCATTGAGCTTAAAAATGATGATGCAGGCGTCTTTTTAGACAGATTCCTCCCTTGATGCGGATTCGAATTTTTAAAAAAGGATTTAGTTGAATTGGAGCTGTTGCACCCTGGTCAGTACATCCCAAAAGAAGTGCGTGTACACGAAACTAGAGGACAATTTAACATGAAGTGACCGTGCTGATTTCACGAATTTACTCGCGACCTTAATGAGCCGTGTGCAAATTGTTTGGATTTGAATGCCTCTTGCCACAGGTGGAAAACTGAGTGTGCGTAACCAGTTCGTCAAGTTATAGTCGAGTAAACTGATCATCATGCGCGCCTCATTAACCACATAATCATGACTTTTCATGTGGTCGAAGCCAATTCCATCCTTCGCCTCTTTAATGAAATTTTCCATTATGCCACGTTTTTGATAAGACGTGACAATCGCTTTTAGTGAAAACGTGTCATTCTAATTTGTCACGAAAAAGGCATGAGAAAAGAACAGTTCTCCCGCTGGACGTGTGGACTGAATGATGATGCGACGTGGCACCAAGAATCCGCTTGAGAAGTGGACTCTTCCACATCGCTTTCCGGCACAAATATATCAAGAATTTCTTGAGATGGATATAGTTCTTCGACCAGTGCCTTTAGTTTGGCGTTCGACTTGAGACGGATGATGTAGTACACCGATTCCTTTTCACAAAGTTCATATAGCGCCGGCACCACAAAGCCGCTATCTCCATGCACGAGTGCCGACGTTGTGGGAAATGTTTCGTTGTAGTGCTCGATTAAAGGACGCAGAAAATCCACGACCCTATTGGACGTATAGACATTACCAGGACGTAACTGAGCCTTTAAAAAATCACCTGTTAAACCATCAAAGGCAACGCGTGGATGAAAACCGATTGTCCTATAATGGGCATTGTACGCAGCCTGTTCCTGCTTGCCGTAAGTATCGGCACGAGAAGAATCGAGGTCAATCAGAAGTGTATTGGTCTTGCGCATCCGGTGCACACGGTCCAGTAGTTCCTGATTCGCTGCTTGAAGCTGATTATAGGATTGGTCGTCAAAACGGTTGAAGAAGCGTGATAACGATGGCTGTGACGCAAGCGCTGGTGTACCTAAAACCTGCGTGAAAACAGGGTCATGTGTCAGGTGATCCGCAGCGCCATCCTCGTGATAGCCCGCGATGATTTAATAGATTTTTTGACGAATCAACAGCTCATTAGAATGCATATAAAACAAGCGCTCATCTGTTAGCTGAAGATGCTTAGCAATCGGTTGAGAGAAGCCAATCTTTTCGGCGAATTCGCGGAAAATCAGTTCGCCTGTGTCGGAAGAAAGGGCACCGCCATCAGAAGATAATTTAATAGAACGGTTGAAATATAAGGGTTTTTGCGATAAAGGTGTCATTATAAGAATCCTTTCTCTGGGTGTTTTGTTTAGTCGCAATAACCTTAACAGAAATGGATTCCTTTTCCACCTTTTAAGTGAAAAAGAGAATCCCACTGAAAAGCCGACAATTCAGCTTTTCAGTGGGATTTTGTGTTGAGTGGTGAATAATCTAGGATTAACTTTATTGTTTCATCATCTGCATAAAAAACTTCAATTCAAAATACAAAAAGAGACACCCTATAAAGGTGCCTCTTGTTCTAACTAATGATTTACTTTAAATTTTAAAAATTAAAGTTTAACAATGTTAGCAGCTTGTGGTCCGCGGTTGCCTTCTTCTACGTCGAATTCAACTTTTTGACCTTCTTCTAATGATTTGAAACCTTCGCCTTGGATTGCTGAGAAGTGAGCAAATACGTCAGCTCCGTTTTCAACTTCGATAAAACCGAAACCTTTTTCTGCATTAAACCATTTAACTGTACCTTGTGCCATGTGTGATGACCTCCAAAAAATTAATTTATAATAATAATAGAACTTCTCCGTATAAAAAAAATCCGCCTATTACAAAAAGTACCGAATGATCACGATTACTTTTTGTAATAGGTGAATTCATAGTTTCTCCGAAGAAATTTAATTATTGATTTCATTATATAACATGTTTTTCTATTTGTCCAATTTCTCAACACTTATTAATAATTTAACGTACATACTCCTTAGAAAAAACTACACAATAAACGACTTACACATTTTAAATATTACTCAAATCACCGTCAATATCTCATATAAATTGCTCTTTCATCCTATCGGCAAAGAAATCAGAGCTGATAAGCGTTTCACGTGTTTTCCTAACATATTTAGATCATGTAAAAACTTCAATAACCACATAGGAAATTAACGCAATATATAGCTGACTAGCGACTTATCCCTCTCGCC
Organism: Lysinibacillus sp. RU7; assembly: GCF_057837305.1. NCBI lineage: Bacteria > Bacillati > Bacillota > Bacilli > Caryophanales > Bacillaceae > Lysinibacillus > Lysinibacillus sp. RU7. The sequence continues at coordinate 2,801 of NZ_JBYQFK010000036.1, forward strand.
GATTTTTCTGTTATCACATGACATAATTTCATGACCACATGCACTATTTCCTTTTCACCATCTATAAATTCATGGTGATGTTTCTCTATTTATTTTTGAAATATAACTAGTAAAAGAAAAAAGAGTGAAACGGTCCCAAACAATTCCGAATGCCCTGCCAAGCATTTTCTACCCTAAAAAAAGCTATCGTTCTCAAGGTTATATATCTAGGCTACTTCGCTTTAACCTATATCCTCTAACCCATAATACTCATCCTGTAATGTCCCTATTTGATCATGTGTTATTTTAAGGCGTGTTTTTAATTCTTTTAACTTTTCTTTCTCTAATGTAATAAGTGCATCATAATGCAATGCTTTTTCACGGTGAAGAGTCGCACTTGCTTCATATAGTTGGATTTGCTCTCGCTCTGCTTGCAATACAGAGCTATCCATTTCCAAAAAGGCTTCTGTTAGCACTTTGAGCTTTTCATCAATGTCCTTTTGAATTTGTTTTTTCTGTGCTTTTAATTTTGTGTTATCGATCGTAGAAGCAATAACCTGCCAAAGACCTTTTCTGGCAAGGTTTTCTTCCTGCTGATTATTTAGGGCCGCTCGTTCACTTTCCTTTATAATGAGCCAATCGATTCCCTCTTGTAGTAGCGGCGTACGCTCCTCTTTTGGTACGTTTACGATATACTTCCCAATAAAGGCTTTGTATGCTTGCACCTTTTCTTTATCTAGTTCCATTTGCCTCACATGCTTCTCCCGCGCTTCCTCATGCTCGGTAATTTCCAGTTGTTGCTGATGAATAGTTACTTTATAGCCTTCTCTTTTGGTGAATAATTCCTCATAACGCTTTACTTGCTGTTGCCAATACCTTGTAAATGGTGTGCTATCAATTTGCCCAATACGATTTTGCGCCACAATAGGTAAGGTTAGCTGCAAAATCCCTAAAGGTAATAACTTTTTCTTTACATGCTTATTTTGATGCTTTAAGAGCAATCCTCCACCACCAAGTGCTAATGGGATTAACATAAATGGGCTCATCATCATTGAAAATAAGGCTGTCGCTACGGTGTATACACCAAATGGTAGGGCAACACCGCTAAGTGCCATCGTGGATGCAATCGCCGTTGTCAGCGTTGTATAGGCTGAAAAACCCGCCACCTCCACAATCATTGATAAGACAATAACGGACCCTTGGGTTAAAATGGCCATGCGAAGCGTCTCATGTGTTAACTCATCAATGCCCAACCCTTGCTTCAATTGCTGTTGCTTTTCTATCGGTAACTCCGTCAGCAAATGTTCTATTTTCTCCGTAAAATTTGTTGATTGCTCTTCACTTAATTCACGGAACTTGGCATCAAAAGCAGCAAATAACTTTTGCATTTGATATTGGATCATTAGCTGATAGGCTTCCTGCTCATGTGCTGATTCAATAAATGCTTCATAATCTTTATCACCTTTTAACATTTGCTGATGTGTTACTTGCACAATGACTTCACTTTGTTTCTCAATATCGTCTATACAATCGTAACGTATCCCTTTGATATCCAAAAAACGTGTCATTTCGGTCAGTAGTTTTACTTGTAATTCTACATCCGAATAACGTTCTAACTTTTTCACTTCTTCTTTTAATGCTTCATTGAAATGATCGATGTCTTTAGAGAAAAAATCTTTCGTTTTCGCTGTTAGCATATCAATTATGTTTGTCTTACATAATAATGCGTATACCATGCGTAGCTCCTGACCTGTTGTCTGTAACAATGCATGCGCAAGTACTCGACCGTTCATACTAATCCCTCTTTCCCTTATTCATTCCCTCTATATAGTAATCACTTTCTTCCTACCGTGCATCTTTTTCTTTTTATATAATGCACGGTATAATAGAACTAACATAGAACAGAAGGAAGGATGATTTTCATGAACATCACATTAATGGAAAAAGGCGAAGTACTTGCTACGATTGTAGAGAAGCAAGTAACTTGTGACGATAATAAAGTACGTGAATGCTTAGAGGCGCTTATCTTGAATCATGAACTCAATAATTTCCCACCGCATATCGATAAAGACCAAATGCTAAAAGATGCCATCAAAGGCTTTGCATTTGCAAGCGGCTATGAGCTGAAATAACATAATTAGCAAAAGATTTGTTATACTATCAAAACTAAAAGAGACGGAGTGAACGGTATGTTAAAAGATGAAGTATTTGCTCAATTAAAAGTAGCGATGAAAGAAAAAGATGTCGTAGCAAAAGGCGTATTACAGCTCGTAAAATCGGCATTAGATGCGGCAGAAAAAGAAAAAGGCACTACATTAACAGAGGCAGAAGAAATTGCGGTGATTAACCGTGAAGTAAAACAAACGAATCAAGCATTGGAAGGTGCTCAAGCTGCTGGTCGTGCAGATTTAATTGAAAAAGAAGAAACGAAATTAGCACTGCTAAAGAGTTTTCTACCAAAACAGCTTTCAGAAGAGGAAATTGCCGAAGCATTAACAGCTGCAGGCGTTGTAGCAGGGATGAGTATGGGCGATGCGATGAAAATTGCTAAACCACTACTTGCCGGTAAAGCAGAAGGAGCCGTTATTTCAAAAGTAGTGAAATCCCTTATTGCATAGTTCACCTAGACGTTGCCACAAGCAGCGTCTTTTTATCTTTTTACCCCCTCCTACTAAACTAACAGGAAACACAACTTATTCCCTAGTATTTTATAGGAAGATAGTATTTCATTTAAAACTTATTATGTTAATCTAGAACTAGTAGTTATATTACTCGGAGGGATTATTTTGCAATCTTATTATGAATCACAACTAGAAGTAGCAAGAGAACTATTCCGTAAAACGCAATGCGATATTACGATTTCTATTCTAGATGCAGAACTACCTAAAATTGAAAAAGAAAAAAATTATAAATTGTTATGTGAGTATTTAAATTTAAAAATCGCTGCCTATCTTACTAAAGGGGATATTGAATCGGTAGAATCACTACTAGAACCATTCAAAATCGCACTAACCGAGAGTGGCAACGAAGAGTTAAAAGCAAACTATCCATATCATGCAGCAACCTTCTTTTATATGAGTGGCGATATAGAACGTTCGATTGAGTATAATTTGAGGGCGTTTAAAATCATAGAAAACAACCCTTCTCATCTATACTATATAGGTATTTGTATTAATCTAAGTTCTTGTTATTTATTACTAAAAGATTTTGAAAAGGCCCAATATTACCGAGAAAAAATTGTGACACATATAAAATTCAATAAACATGAATATCCCCTTGCCTATTTTCACTATATGAACAACTATGCATTTCATTTATTTGAATTAAAACGATATGACGAAGCTTATGAAATGCTAAACAACGTCTTAACCCACCCTTTAATAAGAGAAAATACAAAACATTACGCTATGACAATTTGTAATATGGGTGTGTATTATTCACGGGTCAATCAATGGGAAAAGGCTGACAACTACTTAGAAAAATCTTGGTCGATTTTTGAGAACTTTTCTGACGTACAGGCTAAAGGACGATTTTTAACGTCTATTATTAATGCGTATGAAGAAATGGGCAATTATAAACAAGCATATAAGTATGCACGAATCAAAAATGACTTATTAGAGTCCGAAGAATCTCGGCGTCAGCAAGCCCGTTTACATGAGTTTGCATTGAGCACAAGTAAAGATTCACTCACTCTATTAATTTATACAGATAAACTCACACAAGTGCATAGTCGGTACTATTTCGATGAGCAATCAGAAAAGTGGCTCCAAGAAGCGATTGAGCAACACACGCCGCTCTGTTGCGCTCTATTTGATATCGATAATTTCAAAAAACAAAACGATTGTTACGGGCATGTCGTAGGCGATCAAATTCTTCAGCAAATCGGTATCGTAGCAAATAAATTTCAACACGAGAACGAATTATTTATCGCTCGCTATGGTGGAGACGAATTTATTGTATTCAGTAAAAATGTTGAATTATTTAACAAAACAATTGAACATTTATTCTCTACTTTGCAAGCAGTCGAAATTCCGTATGAAGATACGTACCTCTCTTTTACGATTAGTTTAGGAGCTGTCGTCATCGAAAATTTATCTGACTATACTGTCTCGATGATGATCGAACAAGCAGATAAAAAGCTATACGAGGTAAAACAGACGGGTAAAAATAATTTAAAAGTCGGGTAAAGGATGGGCTGTCCAGAACAGCCCACTTCCATACTTATTAACAACACTAAAAAATATCGCTCCTGCGCTGATTCCATCATCCTCGTCTCAAAAGGAATTTTTAAACGCACCCTTTTCACCATAAATGCGGCTTCGCAACCATTAACCAGAGCATAATTAACATAATGACAATATATTTTACTGTAGCCATTTGTACTGTCTTTATAAATAGGTCTTTCCTAAATACGTCAGCATCAGCAATTCGCCACGCAGGTTTAAACGCTTTCGCTAAAAATAGTAGCGATGCTAACATCACCACAATTGTCGCGAGTACCCACGATGTTTGCCATGACCAGCCACCAAGCCACATTAGTACGATTCCACTCGGCACAACCACATGTCCTGCCAAACTAACCGCTCGTACAGCGCCTCGTAACCCTTCTACAATGCCACGGACTACTATTTCACCTGCCTGTTGCATTCGTTTTAACATCGGGAAAATAGCAAATAACGGACCAATTGCTACAACAGCACTGAGTATATGTATAAATAATACGAGTTTATATATCACTAACTTCCCCTCTCCATTCATCATTTTTCTCTATTTTACCTAATTTCTATCAGAATAATAGCATTACATTTCTATATACCATTATTTATCAGAATGTTATGATTAATTTATTAAGGGGGGGATGTATTGTGAATCGTCAACATGCAGGGGTATTATTTGGGGGAATTTTACTTCTTGTTGTAGCAATGGGCATTAGCCGATTCGCCTTCACACCATTACTACCATTTATGCGGGCAGATGAAGGATTATCGTTCCAAACAGGAGGCTGGCTCGCTTCAAGTAATTATATCGGCTATTTTGTAGGGTCACTTGGCGCAGGATTTATTTATAAACGCAAAAAGTTTTTTCTACTAAGCAATGTTTTATTAAATGTAGTCTCTATTATTTGTATGGGGCTCACTCATTCTTATGTATTATGGATTGTTTTACGATTTATCGCAGGGGTGACAGGTGGATTTATTTTCGTGTTAACTTCTAGTATTATTATGGATTATTTGGCCAAACATCTTCTTACACGCTGGTCTGGCTATGTGTTTAGTGGCATCGGGATTGGGATTGCCATTTCAGGTTTATGTGTCCCCTTTTTGGAAGTCCACTTTATGTGGGAAGGGACATGGGTAGGGCTTGGACTGTTATCTGCACTATTTGTCCTGATGACCCTTGTCTTATGGAGGCATATTGTCGTCCATGATGGTGAACGTGTTGCTAAAACAAATGATACAAATATTTGGCGAGGATTTATGCCATGGCTCATTATTGCATATGGTTTAGAAGGACTTGGCTATATTATTACGGGGACGTTTTTAGTAGATATCGTATATAATATTGAAAATTTACAAGCGTATGCCAGCTATACCTGGGTAGTCGTTGGCATTGCCGCCGCGCCATCTGCTCCTTTCTGGATGGCGATGATGTCGCGCTTTAAGCCTGTACACGTGATGTTTATTGCTTACATATTGCAAGTGTTTGGTATTATTTTACCTGTATTATCGCAAACCGTATGGAGCGTACTATTATCTGCCTTTTTATTCGGCTGTACATTCGTTGGACTCGTAACACTGTCGACGGGATATGGGCGCCAGCTATTCCCACGTCAAAGTAACTTTGTCGTCTCCATGTTGACTACATTTTACGCCTTCGGACAAATTATCGGACCGATTATCGCAAGCCGCTTAGAAGTATATTTTTCGAGTTTTAAAGCGCCTTTACTATTTGCTGGTAGTATCGTTTTTTGTGCATTTGTTATTTTAGTAAGCGGGTATGTGCTGACACATCAGACACAGAAGGTACAAGTAAAGAGCGTCAAATCACCTTCCTAATAGCTTTTACTAGTACTTCCTTCCAAAATCAACTTAAAATGAGCGGGTACTTAAATGTATACTTGCGCTGTTTTTGAAAAAACAAATAGTTATTAGTGAAAAAAGTAGGCCTCGTGTCTACTTTTTTCGTATGATAAGAGTACAAAGGGAGGCATAATGATGGATACAAAAACAATTATTGCTCAAACAGAAGCGTTTGGGGCAAATAACTACCATCCCCTACCAATCGTTATTTCTGACGCTCTTGGTGTGTGGGTGTATGATCCAGAAGGCAATAAATATTTAGATATGCTGTCGGCTTACTCAGCTGTCAATCAAGGGCACCGTCACCCGAAAATTATCGAAGCTTTAAAAGCCCAAGCTGACCGTGTGACATTAATATCCCGCGCGTTCCATTCAGAAAATTTAGGTGCATGGTACGAAAAGGTTGCCCAATTAACTCATAAAGAAATGGTCTTACCAATGAATACAGGTGCTGAAGCGGTGGAAACAGCGATTAAAACCGCACGTCGCTGGGCATATGATGTCAAAAAGATTACCGGAGAAGCAGAAATTATTTGCTGTGAGGGAAACTTCCACGGGCGTACAATGGCAGCTATTTCGATGTCTTCAGAACAGGCGTATCAGCGCGGTTTCACCCCTTTGTTACCTGGCTTTAAAACGGTTCCTTATGGTAATATCGAGGCCATTCGTCAAGCCATTTCAAAAAATACGGCCGCTGTCATTTTAGAGCCGATTCAAGGAGAAGCAGGGATTGTCATTCCTCCCAAAGGATTCTTACAAGAGGTTTCAAAATTATGTCACGATAATAATATATTAATGATTGCGGACGAGATTCAAACAGGGCTAGGTCGTACAGGCAAAATGTTCGCCTGTGATTGGGAAGATGTCGTGCCGGACATCTATATACTCGGCAAAGCACTTGGCGGCGGTGTGATGCCTATTTCATGTGTAGCAGCAAACCGCGATATTTTAGGCGTTTTTAATCCTGGCTCACATGGCTCAACATTTGGTGGGAATCCACTTGCTTGTGCTGTATCGATTGCCGCACTGGATGTATTGATAGATAAAGATCTTGCTACACGTTCAGTTGAGCTTGGTACTTACTTTATGGAGAAGCTCAGTGACATTCAACATCCCGCTGTGAAAGAAATACGTGGTCGTGGATTATTCATCGGCCTCGAGTTACATGAAGCGGCTCGCCCCTATTGCGAAAAACTAAAGAACGTCGGTTTATTATGTAAAGAAACACATGACACCGTTATTCGTTTTGCTCCCCCACTCACCATTTCACAACAAGAATTAGACTGGGCAATCGAACGAATCAAAAACGTATTTGCATAATCATCCCATCATGCCTCAGGAGCCGCTCATCCTGAGGCATCCCTACTACGGATGAAAAAGGAGTCGAGAACGATGAAGACCATTTATGTAACAGGCTACCGTGCACATGAACTCGGTATTTTTAACGATAAACATCCTGGCATTGCCGTTATTAAAAAAGCATTATATGACCAACTTTATCAACTTTGCGATGAAGGGTTAGAATGGGTTGTCATTAGCGGGCAACTTGGCGTAGAAGCTTGGGCAGCCGAAACAGTGATCGAATTACAAGAACATTTCCCTGATCTTAAATATTCCATGATTACTCCCTTTCTAGATCAGGAGAAAAATTGGAATGAACAAAAGCAAGCGCAGTATATACATATTTTAAATCATGCAAATTTCGTGACGAGTGTAACAAAACGTCCTTATGAGGCACCTTGGCAATTTATCGAAAAAGATAAATTCATCATTCATAATACGGACGGTATGTTACTTGTTTACGATGAGGATAATGAGGCTTCACCTAAATATGTACTCAAGCTAGTTGAAAAGTATATGGAAAATAACGAATACGAACTACGCCGTATTACCGCCTATGATTTACAGATTGTTGCCGAGGAATTACAGCGTTCCGACTGGTGATTTTGTTAATTTAAAGAAAATTCTTTAAAATCAGAATGTTTAATGTGCAAAAAGTGGGCTGTCTTTGCTATAATGAAATTGTAGTAAGTTAGTTTTTCTAACATAAGAGAGGAGTGGTACATGAATGGATACAATTAAAATGGTCGTAGAGCAAAAACCGATTAATATTTTGCACCACACGTATAACCGTGAGTGCCGTTACACACGCGGGTTGCATATTCCAATCGAGGATTTCCAACATATCGTCAACCGCATGTGTCCAGATACGAAAACGTATTTTGAGTTTCACAATGTGGCAACGAAAATTGAACGTGGTGAATATTTAAATGGCTATGCAGGTTTAGCCCGCAATATCACTAACTACTACAAAACTGAGAAAGGTGCCGAAGTAGCAGGCCTAAACGATGGACGTGACTTCTACGTTAAAATCGTTTAGAGGAACACAAAATTGGAAACCAAAACAAACACCGCCAATAGGAGCAAGCAAACAGCAAGCGACTATAATGGCGGTGTTATTTATTTTAACATACTATTATTTTTTCTTAATCGTAATTGTCCAAGCTGCTTCGCCTACTTGCTCAAAGTTTGTTACTTCATGCCCTGCCTCTGCCGCCCAACGTGGAATCGATTCTGTCCCTTGCGTACAATCGAACTCTACGATTAACTCATCACCTGAATGAATTTCTTCAATTGCTTGTTTTGCTTCTACTAAAGGAAATGGACAAACCATTCCCATCACTTCTAATTTCTTTTGCATATAAACTCTCTCCTTCTATTTAAGCTGTTACTGTTTGTGTACGTGCAGCCTGTGCTTTTTTACGCGGACGAACAAATACAAAATAAGATGCTGTCCATGTTCCTAAAATCATGAATAATAATGAAATCCATCCAGACCATGTCATCATCGCTGTCATCACAAGACCATTTCCGATTGAACAGCCGCCTGCTAAACTTGCACCAAACCCCATCATTAAACCACCTGAGAAGCTATTAAGACCTGTCTTGACATCCGGCATACGGAAACGGAACTCGCCCGCCATTTTTGCACCAAACATAGAACCAATCAGTACACCTAAAACTAAGAACACACCCCAGTTAATAAACGTTAAATCGCCTGTTACAAGGAACTGTAGAAGATTGGCAGAAGGAGTTGTAATCCCTAAACCACCGATACGTCCTGTCGCTACTGATAACGGCCATGCTACTGTTGCAATCACACCGATAATCGCTGCTGTCATAAATGGATTCCAACGTTTTTCAAATAAAATATGTGCCAATCCTGTTTTCTTTGGCTTTAATGAAGGAATCTTTACTTTTGGCTTTTTTAGCTCACGATATACAATGAATGCTACAACAGCGACTAAAATTACGATGAAAACCCATGGACTTACACCAAACGTTGCAGCCATCGAGTTATTACCTACTTCATAAGACTTTAATTGATCACTAATTGGTGCTAACGGACCTGTACGCATCATTGCTGCTACTAACATATAACCCGCAAGTGCAATCCAGCTACCAATTAAGCCTTCCCCTGCGCGATACCAAGTACCTGTTGCACAGCCACCGGCAAAAATAATACCAATTCCAAAAATAAAAGATCCTACAATGACTGCTAATAAAGAAATAGTACCTGCCGAAAATTCAAAAACACCTAAACTAATTAATGTATATACACCTACACTTTGTACGGCAATTGCAATTAATAGTGCATAAAACATACGATTATCCTTTGCAATATACATATCACGGAAGCCGCCTGTTAAACAAAAACGTCCGCGTTGCATAACAAATCCTAGCAAAGCACCACATAACAAACCTGTAAGAAGACTTAAAGACATTGTCATGTAACCTCCTTTAATACTTAGTAAATTTATAGGTTTATATTATATTAACCAATTCCTTATCACAATAATCCCAAATACCTATTTATTTACTAGGTATTTATTTCAGAAAAATGAAGTCTTCCACCGTTATACCTCGCTACAGCCTCTTTTCAACATACTAAAAACACTTCCTCTATCGTTAAATCGGAAAATATAATCATTTTTATTTTACCTTGACTAACTAAATGATAAAGATTATCATTATCATTATAATTGTTAAGTATTTCATTTTTATTCGAAACGTCCCCCCCAGAATCGTTTCGTATCCTCCCTTACAATTTTTCATATGATAAAGGCAATGACAAACTTTTAAAGAGTTTGTCATTTTCCCTGTATGGGGAATACTCATTACATACACATAAAAAGGAGCGAATAGTTATGGAATTCCGTATTGAAAAAGACACAATGGGTGAAATTCAAGTCCCTGCTGATAAATTATGGAAGGCACAAACACAACGTAGCTTACAAAACTTTAAAATTGGTACTGAAAAAATGCCCATCGAAGTCATTCATGCATTCGCCATTCTGAAACGATCGGCTGCCATCGCAAATCAAAAGCTTGGCAAGCTATCTGACGTAAAAGCAAATGCCATCGTAACGGCGGCTGATGAAATTTTAGCAGGAAAGCTAGATGACCAATTCCCACTTGTTGTATGGCAAACGGGCTCTGGTACGCAGTCTAATATGAATGTCAACGAGGTGATTTCCTTCCGTGCAAACCAACTGCTGGAGGAGCAAGGGACAAAAGAGCGTATCCATCCTAATGATGATGTGAACAAATCCCAAAGTTCAAATGATACATTCCCTACTGCTCTACATGTTGCGGCAGTTTTAGCAGTGGAAGATTATTTACTACCAAAATTAAACGTTTTAAAAGCAACACTTCAAGCAAAAACAGAAGCATTTAACGACATTATTAAAATTGGTCGTACACACTTACAAGATGCAACACCACTTACGTTAGGGCAAGAAATTTCAGGCTGGGCACATATGCTTGTTAAATCTGAAAGGATGATCCACGTAACAACTGAATTTATGAAAGAACTAGCCATTGGCGGTACAGCTGTTGGTACAGGGATTAATGCCCACCCTAAATTTGGTGAAATGGTTGCGACAGAAATTTCAGCGCATACAGGGAAACACTTTATCACAGCAGAAAATAAATTCCATGCTTTAACGTCACACGACGAAATTACAACAGCTCATGGTGCGTTAAAAGCATTAGCTGCGGATTTAATGAAAATTGCGAATGACGTACGTTGGCTAGCATCTGGTCCACGCTCTGGAATCGGAGAAATTACGATTCCTGAAAACGAACCAGGCTCATCTATCATGCCAGGGAAAGTAAACCCAACACAATCAGAAGCAATGACGATGGTAGCATGCCAAGTATTTGGTAATGATGCAACAATTGGCTTTGCAGCATCACAAGGGAATTTTGAATTAAATGTCTTTAAACCCGTCATTATCTACAACTTCTTACAATCGGCTCGCCTGCTTGCAGATGCAATGCAAAGCTTTAACGACAACTGTGCGGTTGGCATCGAACCAAATCAAGAAGTATTAGATGCAAACTTACGTAATTCATTAATGCTCGTAACAGCATTAAATCCATATATCGGTTATGAAAAAGCAGCTGAAATTGCTAAAAAAGCACATAAAGAAGGAACTACACTAAAGGAAGCCGCACTTGTAACTGGTTACTTAACAGAAGCACAATACGATGAATACGTCGATCCAAAAACGATGATTTATCCAAATGTAGAGTAGGACATACAAAACAAAATCACGTTACAAAAAAACGTAACGTGATTTTTATTTTGTTTATTTTTTCATGTTAAAGAACAAAAAACGAGCATTTTTTACCAATTTCTAATATTTTGTTCGTTCATTTTATGTGCTACGCGAATTGTTATTTTTGCTAATTCTGCATATGTCACATCGCTTTTCGGTTTTAATTGGCTATTTTCTGCCTCAAATAAACCTGCTGCATAGGCTAACGCCACATATCCACGCATGTCCTTCGACACTTGTGCAGCATCACTATAATTTAACTGATAAATATCACTATATTGTGCTGCCCCATCCCACTTTAATAGACTCACTGTCCATTTCGCTAATTCTTCACGTGAAAGTGGTGCATCCACATTAAATGTTTTATCATTTGCATTCAATAGGCCTAGTGATAATGCACGTGTTACAAATGGATATAACTCATGCTCTGGCGAAATATTCGTAAACGATTCTGTTGCTTCCCCTTCATCATAGTACGTATATGTGACAGACTTCATTAGCGCTTTTAACGCTTCCCCTTTTGTAATCGCCGCATCTGGGTTAAATGCATCGTCTACTTCTAGGGCACCTGTACGAATTAAATAATTTAACTCCTCAGCGGCTGTCGGATGCTCAATTGTTGTATTCTTGTTCATACTTTCGTATAACCATTCACCTGTTTTGGCATCAATATAATTAAAGAAGCTTTCTTTAAACTTTGGCTGGTATACTAAACTATAATGGTTTTCATTTTCAACATTCTGAAGGTTTGCGTATTGTAATTCTACCTTTAATTGGTCTTTTAACAGTTTTGTCGCTTCTTGCTTTGTTAAAATCCCTTCTGCTACAGGCCACGCTATTTGATCATACGCCGCCACAGATAAGTGTAGTAATTCCCCTTTTTCACTAATACCTACAGAAATTTGGTCCCCAATTACCGTTAAACCATTTACGATACGTGGGAATGTGAAGTAATGGCTCTTACTTTCATTAAAATAAGGCTCCTCATTTACTTGCAATGCATAGTTATTTGCGTAAGAAGGTACCCACTCTTTAATATAACCAATTGCTTTTTCTAATGCTTGTTGCTTTGTTAATGCTGGCTCTTTATCTTCCTCTTCCACTGGTCCTAAAAGATGGTTTTTGATGTCGTAATATTCAATAACTTCACCTGTGGCTTTGTCGATTACCAGCGAAGCACCTGTACCGCCATTTTTATATTCATACGAATAATCGATTGAATAAACTTCTTTACCATCTCCATTTTCGGTTTCATAAATTGATTGAATTTTTAATTCTACACCTTTTTGATTTGTGGCAAGGAGCTTCATTGCAAACTCTTGTGCTTGTTCTGCTGTAATACCCGGTTGCTTTGGTGCTAAAGGCTGATCCACAATCGGTGTCACCTCTTGCGTTTTTGGTAATGTAGCTGATAGTCCATCCGCCGTAATCCACTCACCTGTTAAAGCATGTACGCGTTCGCTATTTGGTTGATAGACTAGTTTTACATTTTTTTCACCTGTCTGATAATCCATATCAACCATATACGAAAGCTGCGCTGTTACAGCATTTCGAATACGCTTTGCCATTTCTGATTCATTTTGCTTTTTCGATACGTCATCGTACGTAAAATCACCCTTTTTTGCTTGTCCCTTATAGAACGACGTAACCGTTCCATCGCCTAATACCGCTACACTCATATATCGATCAGCTAACGGTACACCTGATTTTGTGACATTATACATGAAGTGATATTGCACTGGCTCTGTTAAAAGCGGCGAATAGAAATCATAGTAACCATAGGAATCTGATGCAAGCTTGTATTCCGTCGTTTGATCAAACTTTTTAATAAATTCATTGGCAATTTTTTGTGCTTCTTCTTTTGAATATTTAGCTGGGAACAATACCTCTGCATAGTTTGCCGGTTGATAATAGAAATTTTCAAGCTCTAAGCTTTCCCCAGCAAATGTTACACTCCCATATTCGTAACGATTGTCAATTCTTTTAGAAAAACTCAGCTCATATCGTAATGTATCGTCTCCCGAGTAGTGATGCCCTGTACTCATATGAAAGTCTTTTTCCGCTACATTTGTAAACTCATTTGGAAATAGCTCTCTAAATCGTTTGATTAAATCATTTTTTGTCACTACCGCATTCGTTTGTGCCACTTGAATTGGCAATGTCTCCGGACGTTCATTCGCGAACGTTGAAGCACTGGCAACTGGCGCTAATAAACCGACTGATAATGCCGTTGCTGATAATAATGTCCCTACTTTTTTAAATGTAACCATTTTTCCATCCCCCTATCTATTTTCGTGCAGAAACCTCCACATTTACATATACGTATTTCGGAAACAAAAGTTTCATATATATGAAAAAATACCACTTTTTAACTACATTTTTAATAAATAAATATTTTTAAAAATTTAAACAGATTTTAATAATGATCCTTTAATCTATTTTTGTATGTTGAACTATGTTAGGAGGATAAAACATGAAAAAGTGGATAGTAACAGTTGTCTTAGGGTTGACCTTGTTCTTTGTACCACAGCTGTCAAACGCTAAAACATTTACGGATGTACCGAGCAATAACCCGTACTATGATATGTTGGATGTTTTATCGGATGACGGCATTATTAGCGGTTATGGTGATGGTCAGTTTAAGCCAGATGCTACGATGACACGGGCACATATGGCCGTCATGATTACACGTGCCTATGAGTTAGAGGATGTACGTCCAGCAGTGAGCTTCTTAGATGTACCGTCAACACATCCTTATTACGAGGCGATTACAAAGCTTTATAAAGCCGGCATTATTGATGGATCAAACGGTAAGTTCCGTCCAGATGAGCCATTGACACGTGCCCAATTAGCGAAAGTATTAACAAACATTTTAGGACTTGAAGAAACACAAACAACTGCCTTTCAAGATGTTCCTGTACACGATTCGTTTAATGGCTTTATTGGCGCATTAGTCGAAGCTGGTATTACAACAGGTTACGGCAATGAAACATTCCGTCCAAATGCATTCGTTACACGTCAACACTTTGCTGTATTCATCTATCGTGCATTATATACTGAGGAAGAAACAGGCAGCGAAGACGAAATTGAAAGTGAAGAAGATGGCTTGCCTATTTCACCAGTCGGAACGGAAGCAATGCAAGCATACTTAGATCAATTGCATTCGATTGAAACAGAATACGGTCTGTTTTATGCTTCACCATCGATTAGTGATGCGTATTTAACAGCCTATGCTGAGGCGTTCACAGAAGAAGAAGTACATGATTTCGCCGCGCTTTTCGATGTAGTAGTAGATGAAAAACCAGTATTTTTAGTTTTAGCATTTGAGGAAGATATTAAAGAATACAGCAATTACGGCGATGTTGAAGGATTAGACGATGCTATGGGTTGGGTAAACTTTGAAGAAAATGTCATCGTCTTAACAACAAACCTACAAGAAGAGGAGGATTATGTAAATCTTGAACTATTAGGACACGAATACTTCCACTGGGTCGTATCCAACTTCTATGAAGTATCCTTTACAACGAGTTGGGTAGAAGAAGCATTAGCTGAAAATATTGGATATACAATGCAAGATAATAAAGACCACTTTGTACAAACAGATAAATTCCAGGAATACATTGAATATTTACTGGAAATTGAACAATTTGGTGATATAACCGAGTCCTATAGTGCTGAATCCGTTGTTGCACTTGCACTACTGGAATCTCAATTTGGTATGGATAAAATAGAAGAGTTTATTCTATTAATCCCACAATTTGAGGATGATGAAGAAGCATTTATACAAGTATTTAACATGTCCTATGAAGATTTATATGCATATATCGAAGCGTATTTAGATTCATTAGTGTAAGCTAAAAACATAACTACTACGTATTTATTGCTTTATACAGATAGGGCTTGTGCTAAAGCGAAGCATATGCTTCCTTTTAAGTACAGCCCTTCTCTGTGTTTAGTTATTTGCCTTTACTATACGTACTTGTATTGGAGGTAGCTTGCTTTCTAATTGCGCTCGCATATGCTCATATTGTGGTGGCAACATCAGCTGGCTGCCCATTACTTGTGGTGTTTCATCAATTGCAAAGCCTGGTGGATCTGTTGCGATTTCAAATAAAATCCCACCCGGTTCACGGAAATAGATAGCCTCAAAATAATTACGGTCTTTCACATCTGTTACATGTAGCCCTTTATTCATCACATGTTCCTGCCATTGCAAGTGCTCCGTTTGATTTTTTGCGCGCCAGGCAATATGATGTACCGTTCCAGAACCCATTGCGCCGCGACGACCAGGGACTATTTTTAAATCAATGATATTCCCAATCGTAGCAGGTGCTTTATACCTCACATAATCCCCTTCACGTGCGACAAGTTCTAATCCCATGACATTTGTTAATACATCGGCGGTTTGCTGTGGACTACTTGAATATAAAGTGGCACCACCAAATCCTTTGATTGCCACATCAGATGTCACCTCACCAAATGACCACTTACTGTTTTCTCCTTCTTTCCGCTCAACCAGCTCGATATGTAGCCCGTGTGGATCATCAAACTGAACATACTGCTCACCAAAGCGCTCTACCTCTATAAAAGGAACAGCAAATTCCTCCAGTCGCGCTACCCAAAACGGTAAAGCCCCCTCTGGCACAACATACGATGTAACACCCACTTGCCCATCTCCAATACGTCCACGGAAATCACTTAGCCAAGGGAAAAACGTCATAATTGTTCCTGGTGATCCTGCTTCATCTCCAAAATAAAGATGATACGTACCAGGGTCATCAAAGTTTACTGTCTTTTTCACTAGACGTAACCCTAAAATGCCAGCATAAAAATCTACATTTTCTTGTGGGTCCCCAACGATAGCTGAAATATGGTGAATGCCTACTGTTTGCATCATTTTTCCTCCTACTTAAATAAATGTGACAAACTCATTTACCGGTTTTCGGTAACCACGTAAATTTCGGCTTTGTTCTTTTTCTTTGCCAATGGTAATCATCATAACAATTTCGTGCGTTGATGGAATCGATAAAATTTCGCGTACTTTTTCTTGATCAAACCCAATCATCGGACATGTATCCCATCCACGATTTTTTGCAGCTAGCATAAATAGCATCGCAGAGAGGGATGCATTACGAATCGCATCTTCCTTCATAAATTCCTCACCACGCTCTTCGTAAAATGCTGCATTATCCTGTACTAATTGCGTCAGCTGACAGTCATTAATAACACCCAAATTCTTTAACCCTTCATTTAATCGTGCAGTTTGCTTATATGCATAACGGTCAGCCGTTACAACAATGACACCTGCTGCTGAATGGACTTTATATTGCCCATACGCTGCTTCACGTAATTGTTCTTTTAACTCTGAATCTAAAACCGTAATATATTCAGCATGTTGCAAATTAAACGCAGACGGCGCTAGCTTTACATCATCAAAAATCGGTTTTAAATCTTGTGGCGTGACTGTAATCCCTTCTATAAAATTATTTGCTGAGCGTCGTTTTTCGATGAGTTTTGCAAATTCCATATGTAAGCCCCCATTATTTACTATAAATTTATCTCAAATTTAAATATCTTTAATTCGAGATAAATATACCACTAAGGAACGGCCATGTCAAACAACAGTAGATAAACGTCTTATAAAAATAACAAGGCGCTGCTCTTATTTCTATGCTTGAGCAGCGCCTTTAGTCAAATGTGTCTTGATCGTCGTATGTTTCGATTGTTTTTTCCAATTATTGTGCCTCCTGTAAGATCGTTTTATTGTTCTCAAGAAGCTGAATCATCAACTGAAGAATCTTTTCCTCCATTCTTGGTGATGAATTGACCTCTTTTGCAATAATACGTTTTAAATCTAAAATTGTTTGAACTTCGAGCATGTGCTTTTCTGCTAATTTAAAAGCCTGCTCTAACTGACCGGTCACCATGGGCAACTCTCCTTTTCAAAATGTATTCAGTACTATTATATCAAATAACTCGCAGAGAATTCACATAATTTAGCTAAAAAGTTTATTGTAAATTTTTAGTAAATCGAAACCTTAGAAAAAATCTACATTTCCGACACTTTAAACAAATAAATTTTACAATATTTACATTTTAAAAATAGCTAAAAACAATACTTCTCTACTATTTTAGTATATGCATATTATTTCAAATTGTTACCAAATATTTTATAAAATATATTCGTTAGTGGAAAATATACTATATTTTCTATTCCCACTTTAGAAGAGAAAAAACAAACGCTCCTCATTACGAGGAGCGTCCTACATTATCGTTTCACTGTATCTGATTGACTCATTGTATTTAACTGAGTTTCTGTTTTCGAACTACCAATCATATTAAACACAATATTTAACGCAATCGCTGTAATCGAACCTGTCACGATACCGTTTGCGAATAAAATTGATAATGTTTCTGGTAAGTTTTTGAATACCTCAGGGACAATTGATACACCAACTCCTAAACCAACAGCACATGCCACGATTAACGCGTTTTCCATTGATTTATTGATTTCTGGTGCTAACATTTTCATCCCTTGTGTAATTACTGTACCAAACATCGCAATCATTGCTGCCCCAAGTACAGGTGTTGGAATGATTTGTGTTAAGGCTGCTGCTTTTGGTAAGAAGCCTAGCACAACAAGCATACCACCTGTAATGAAAATGACTTTACGTTCTTTCACACCTGTGATTTGGACTAAGCCTACATTTTGCGAGTACGTTGTGTACGGGAAGGCGTTAAAAATACCACCGATAATAGAAGCTAAACCTTCTGCACGATACCCTTTCGCTAAGTCCTTTGAACCGATTGGCTTTTTACAAATATCACTTAATGCATGGTATACACCTGTTGATTCTACTAATGATACCATCGCTACTAATGTCATCGTAATGATTGGTTCTAAATGGAATTCTGGCGCCCCAAAGTAGAATGGTTGCACCATGTGTAACCAGCCTGCTTCTTTTACCGGCGTAAAATCAACGACACCTAGAATCATGCCTAGCACCGTACCAATGATAATCCCCATTAAAATGGAGATGGCACGCATAAAGCCTGTTGTAAAGCGATAAATCACAATGATCGTGATTAACGCCGTGAACCCTAATAATAAGTTTGTTGTTGAACCGAAATCTGGTGCATCTGCTACACCACCACCAAAGTTTGTAATTGCCGTCGGTAATAATGAAATCCCGATAATGGATACAACTGAACCTGTCACAACCGGTGGGAAGAATTTCACTAGCTTACCGAAGAAGCCTGAAATTAATACAATAATCGCACCTGAAGCAATAATCGCTCCGTAAATAGCACCGATGCCAGCTGAATGTCCAATTGTAATAATCGGTGTTAACGCAGTAAATGTACATCCAAGCACTACTGGTAAGCCAATCCCGACAAATTTACCGCTCCATACTTGTAAAAGTGTTGCTATCCCGCACATTAAAATATCAATCGCTACTAAATATGTCATTTGCTCTGTATTAAAACCAAGAGCACCACCGATAATGAGCGGCACTAAAATAGCGCCGGCATACATCGCAAGTAAATGCTGAATACCAAAAGTAATCGCTTTTGCATTATTCATTAAAATTCACCGTTTTCGAAGAACTCTACCTTCCCGTTTGCAAGTGATTTAATGCGTGCTAGTGATTCAATACGTACGCCTTGTTCACGTAGCATTTTACCACCATCTTGGAATCCTTTTTCAATCACAATCCCTACCCCAACAACATGTGCACCAGCTTGCTCGGCAATATCCAGCAATCCTTTTACTGCCTCCCCATTCGCTAGGAAGTCGTCAATAATGATGACATTATCATCGGCACATAAAAAGTTTTTTGATACTGAAATATCATTCGTCTCATTTTTTGTAAAGGAATGGACCTTTGCTGAATATAAATTGTCTGTTAATGTGAGTGATTTACGTTTACGTGCAAAGACAACCGGCGCACCAATTGTTAAGCCTAAAAATGTTGCCGGAGCAATCCCTGAAGATTCAATTGTTAATACTTTTGTAATTACTTCCTCCGCATAAAGATTAGCGAACTCCTCACCAATTGCTTTCATTAAAAGCGGATCGATTTGATGATTTAAAAATGAATCTACTTTTAACACCGTATCTGATAATACTTTACCTTCTTGCTCAATTTTATCTTTTAACAGCTTCACAGCTACCCGTTCCTCCCTAAACAAAATACTTTACTCAAATAAAAAAACTCGAACAGTCCTTTCCCTATGTGGAAACAAGACTTTCGAGTGTACATCAAAAGTATACAAATAAAATAGTCAATACTAGACATTCTATTCATAAAACTTGCTTCTCATAGTCAACTAATTTACGGTTAGTCGGTAGAAACTTGCGAGCCCTATTCCCGCTATTATATGAGTAAAATGATTTAGTTAAAATTTAAGAATGTCACAATTATAATCACGTTATTTTTGAAATGCAATGCTAACTTTAATAATAAAACGATTTCGATTATTCGGAATTTACTTTCAAAAATCAAAGGTAGTATGATCTATCGTTCGTTTTCTAGGCCGTTTTCTGTATTTTATGACAAAATTCGCCTTACTTCATTTTTAAATAATGTAAAGACCTCTCCTGTTTTACCATAATAACTTAAGCTACGGCAAGCAAATACTTTTATTTTTCGTTCATTCGTAACAAATAGCTCTGCAAATACACCCATTTCTTCAAGGTCTTGCACTTTTTCAATATGCGCATAGTGATCGATGAGCGTATCAGCAAATCGTTGGCGGAACTGCCGTAACGCATCCGCACCATGCAAAATCAGTACCTCTGGCTGGAATTCCGCTAATACTTGGCCGAATACATCGTATCCTTTTTCATAGTCTTCCGGTAAAACCTTGCTATACTCTTTTAAATGTTTAGCAGATTCCGCCATGAGCGCTGTGATCGTTGTATTGATAGCTCTTTCACCACATTCCTCTTTTAACCATTGCATAAAAGCAGCAATTCCCTTATTTTCGCGCGATTGCATCTGTTCACCATAAATCAGCTCAAAAAGCGTTGCATCAACAAGTGATTCCATATACTCAAATTGTTGAAACTCACCACTTACTTCAAACTTCGGATGTGGAAAAGCGCCCACTACAAAGACACGGGATTTATAGGGGTTACCATCTACTAAAAACGGTCGAAAAGCAACACCGTTATTGTTCGATTGTATCCATTCATTTATTTTTCTTTGAAATCCAATTGATACACTCATTTCTTCACCCTCTTAACGTTATGTAATATCTGTTGCTAGTAAAAAAAATACTATATACGATTCTATATTTTTTCAAAAAGTTAGTATTCATTATAACAGGTTCTTACAATCAGAAAAGTAGCGAAATAATATATTTCACATAACAAAACGGCTCACCATACGGGAGCCGTTTCTATGTCATTAATAATCTAAATCACACTTTTCCAGTGGGACGATTTTTGTTTTATGTTTCATTTTATAACCTAACCATAGCATGGCGAAGAGTGGAAGTCCGATATACGATACTAATACACCGTACCAGTCAATCGTACCGCCTGTAAAAGCTGTATAGTTTTGACCAATAATGACAATCATACAGACAACAAAAGCAAATAACGGACCAAATGGATACCATGGTGATACATAAGGTAAGTCTTTAATATCACGGCCTTGCGCAACATACGCTTTACGGAAACGATAATGACTAATCGCAATCCCTACCCATGCAATAAAGCCAGACATCCCCGATGCGTTCAATAACCAAATATACACTACACCATCCCCAAAGAATGATGCTAAAAACGATAACGAGCCAATCGCTAATGTTGCGAGCAACGCATAAATTGGAATGCCACGTGTATTCACTTTTGCAAAGAATTTTGGTGCCTTCCCGTCAACGGCTAATTGATACAGCATACGGCTTGCGGCATACAGACCCGAGTTACCTGCTGACAGCATCGCCGTTAAAATAATCGCATTCATCACAGAAGCAGCAAATGCCACCCCTAATTGATCGAACACAATCGTAAATGGACTCATCGCAATATCATCCGATAATAGACGCGTATCTGTATATGGAATTAATAAACCGATTGCACCAATGGCAAAAATATAGAATAATAAAATACGCCAAAACACAGAACGAACTGCTTTTGGAATATTTTTTCCTGGATCATCTGTTTCACCAGCGGTTACACCTAGCATTTCTGTGCCTTGGAATGAGAAACCTGCTGCTAAGAAAATACCAAACATCGCCATAAAGCCACCATTAAACGGCGCCTCTTCTACAAAGAAATTAGATAATCCGACTGGATCATGGCCACCTAAAATACCAAAAATCATTAAGAAGCTGACAATGATAAAAATAATAACAGTCGCTACTTTAATCATAGCAAACCAGTATTCACTCTCACCATACGCTTTAACAGATAATAAGTTAAACGATAATACAACGACAATAAATAAGACTGTCCACAGGAGCGAAGAACTATCCGGGAACCAGTATTTCATAATAATAGATACAGCGGCAATTTCGGCTGCAATCGTAATCGCCCAGTTATACCAATAGTTCCAACCTAGCGCAAAGCCAAATGCTGGGTCAACAAAACGCGTTGCATACGTACTAAACGAACCTGATGTTGGCATAAAAGCGGCCATTTCCCCAAGGCTCGTCATTAAGAAATACACCATCACGCCGATTAATGCATAGGCAAGCAATGCTCCCCCAGGACCCGCCGTTGAGATAGCCGAACCAGACGCTAAAAATAGCCCTGTTCCAATTGTACCGCCTAACGAAATCATGGTGATATGACGACTTTTTAGGCTACGCTTCAGCTCAGACTTATTGCCAAGCTGATCAATTTGAATATTACTCATACATATAAAACTCCTCATTTTTTTTGTTGATTGTATTTCGGTTTCGAGGCTTGAGCATTTAAAAAATTTATTTTTCAAACAAAAAACCGCCATAAAAAGTTATGACGGTATCCGAAATACCTCATCAACTTGAAACGATAGCTCACCCGCGCAAAACGCGGCAGTTCTGTCCCTTTTCGAGTACAGCCCCAGCATAGTATCTGAAGAGCGATACTATACTTCGGCAACTATTCCTTTCATAAAGCTTCACGGATTCTCCCAATCTCAGCTATACTAGTCATAATAGTCGCGACCTCTACCCCACTTTTCACATGAGGCAAAAAATATTAAATTAGAATATGTACATGAGTCTAACATAGCAATTTTTTGTTATCAATCGTTTCGGTACTTTTCTTTATTTTCTAACATTTCAAAACAGTCAAACATTATTTTAAGGAGTTTTCATCATGGCAAAGTCATCTAACTACCAAAGCAAAAAAATACAATTAAATCGGAAAGTCATTCTATTTTCTTTATCCATTATTCTATTTGCAATGACCCTTCGAACACCACTTACCGTTGTAGGACCCATTACATCATTCATTCGAGATGGATTAGGCATTTCAAATGTGCTTGCCGGCTTCTTAACGACCATTCCATTACTCGCATTCGCGGTTGTTTCACCTTTCGCACCGCGGATTGCGCAACGTTTCGGCATGGAATGGACCCTATTCTACTCACTCTTACTACTAATAGCTGGGATTGTTTTACGCTCCCTTGGCACAACATCTCTTTTATTGCTAGGCACAGTACTGATTGGGATCGCGATTTCATTTGGTAATGTACTTATTCCAAGCTTCTTTAAAATGCGTTACCCACTGCATATCGGGATTTTAACTGGGATTTATACGGTTTCCATGAATTTATCAAGCGGTTTTGCTGCAGGAATTAGCTATTCTGTTGCGACAGCGACAAACTGGCAAATAGCTTTAGGTATTGCGATTCTTGCTGCCATTATCGGCATCATTTTTTGGATTCCACAGCTACGCGAGGAAAAGGTGGCATTAACAGGCTCTACATCGAAAGGAAATGGTTGGGGGATGCTAATCCGTTCTCCGATTGCATTAGCAGTTATGGTTGCGATGGGGATGCAATCATTTCTGTTTTATACAATGGCGGCATGGATTCCAGAAATTTATATCGCACAAGGCATTGATGCAAATCATGCAGGATGGCTTATTTCCATTATGCAGTTTGGTCAAATTCCTATGACCTTTTTAACACCGATTGTAGCGGCCAAAATGACAAATCAACGCCCAATTGTACTCATGTTTTCTGCCTTTTATTTGCTCGGCTTTACGGGCGTGTTAATGGAATGGACAAACTATGCCTTTCTTTGGATGGTCTTTTTAGGCTTTGCAGGTGGTGCATCATTTAGTTTATCCATGATGTTCTTTACCCTTCGTACTACAACGGCTTACGAAGCGGCTGAACTTTCAGGGTTTGCGCAATCGATTGGTTACTTACTAGCAGCTATCGGTCCAACATGTTTCGGGCTGCTTCACGATGTAACTGACAACTGGTTCGTGCCGAATATTATTTTCATTGTGATAGCCATTTCTTTAGCAGTTGCGGCATATATTGCAAGTAGCAACCGAACGATTCACGATTAATACAAACATACGTACTCATTTATGATATAATCATTCATTATATCTAAAGGAGAAAAGTATGTTTCGGAAACGTCGAAAAAAGAAGAAAAAACGCATTCCACTCATGCGGTTGCTGCCATTTTTAATAGCGGGAGGCATCGGCTGGTACTATATAGAAACCGTTAAAGGATTTGGTGTCGGTGTTGGTGCATATGCATTATTATGGCTCGGTTTGAAAACGTGGCTACGCTCACATGAATCCTCACGCTTACGTAAAGCCGGCATTGCAGAAGTCGATCAAATGACGGGCGAAGCATTCGAGCGTTTCCTTGGCGAGTTATTTAAACGTCGTGGTTTTAAAGTATCGTATACGGCAACAAGTGGTGACTATGGCGCGGATTTAGTTTTAAAAGATGGGAAAGATGTCATCGTCGTCCAAGCAAAACGCTATTCAAGCTCCGTCGGGGTCAAAGCCGTGCAGGAAATTATCGGTGCCATTAAAATGTATAATGCAACAGAAGCATGGGTTGTCACAAATAGTTACTTTACAAAACAGGCGGTGAAGCTGGCAAATATTAATGACGTCTATTTAATCGACCGTAAAGAGCTAATCGACATGATTTTGGATAAATAATAAAAAGTAGTATCTCTTAAATAGAGATACTACTTTTTCATTTGTTGGAAAGAAATTTACGACCGCCCTCCCTCAAGCAAAATATTACAACTTTTCGCAAAGACGTATTAATATTGACATTCGTATCAATACTAGCTTGTAAATGTTGAGGAGGATTTCAATGGGGCTACCAATACGAATGGACTATGCGATTAATCTCCTTCGCACAGCGGAATATGCGGAAGCGAAAATTGTGTTCAATCAATTATTAAAAATGTATATGTCACAGGCACAAACAGAAAATAGTGGTCTTTGTTTATATCAGCTCACTACGATTGCTTATATGCGCGGGGAAATGCAACAGTTTCACACTCTTTTTACTCGCTACGAGAAACTAATTCATGAGACAAGCCAACCACAGCTACAAGCACAATATTCTATACTGAGAGGGCTTACGCAACTAACCGCCGAAAATTATGAACAAGCCATTCAAGCGTTTACAAATGCTTTACCAATTGCAGAACAGTCTAAATTAGCAGATGAGAAAATAACCGCCTTACTACATATTCAAAAATGTCATATTGCATTGCAGCATTTCGAATCGTCACTTGAAATGAGTGATACTTACTGGGAAAAATACGCCGATATCATTACATTCGCGCCTGCATCACATCTCTATTACATGTTAAATCGAGCAGAGACGCTCCTAGCACTGCATCGTCTTAAAGAAACAAATGCGCTTCTCCAAAAATGCGAACAGCAGGCCGACTTAGGAAGTATGCCAAAAGAACATATAAAGACACTTATACTACGTGCCTATTACTATATGGAAAAAAAGGAACTCCACTACGCCATGGATGCTTTGCAGCAAGCGCTCATTGTGGCAACAGAAATTGAGGATATGCAGCTGTTACATGAACTATACGAGGCACTCGTAAAAAACTGTGAACTACGCGGAAAAACAAAACATGCCCTGCAATTTGCGAAAAAGCAGTTACAGTTGCAACAGGAATTTGTAAAGAAATGAACTTGTACACA
Organism: Lysinibacillus sp. RU7; assembly: GCF_057837305.1. Classification (NCBI taxonomy): domain Bacteria; kingdom Bacillati; phylum Bacillota; class Bacilli; order Caryophanales; family Bacillaceae; genus Lysinibacillus; species Lysinibacillus sp. RU7. Next base: position 28,634 of record NZ_JBYQFK010000036.1, read on the forward strand.
TTTTCCCCGTACGCACATACGGGGAAAATTGCATGTACTAGCGTCACGCTATTAATTAATCGAGACTTGTTTAATATTAGCGTTCGCTTTTTGTGCCGTAAAATTATAAAGTAACGCCACAACACCGAGTAACGAGCACGTCGCAAACATCATTTCGTATGAAACGAATTGTACGATAAAGCCCATGACCATACCGCCCATTGAAAAGCCTAAGTCATAAGAAGCTAAAAATAGCCCTAATAAAATATGACGTTGTGCATCTGGTACAACAAATGAAATATATGTCGTTAATGTCGGATAGAGCATCGCGGTAGCAATACCATTAAAAATAGCGCTAATATAAATAAACGAACCAATCATCGGCAACAAGGCTAGTAAACTCGTCCCAATAATAGAGCTTACTAAAACAAGCGCAATAAATTTCGGATGCCACTTGCCATCTGACGGAATGTGCTTACGGAAAAAGAAGCGGCTTCCTACAACAACGATTGCTTGTAAAAATAAATAGAGTGCCGCATTACCCGTTCCAGTTGTGACAAAATAAAGCGGTAAAAAGGCGGTAATCGCCCCAAAAATACTGGCACCGATTAACATGACCCCTGAAGACACAACAAGTCCGTTATGTTGTCGCGCTACCTTCATCGCCGCAAACATTTCTTTAAACGTAAATGATGCATTGTCCTTTTTCGTTTTTGGGAGTGGTGATTTGATGAAAAACAGGAGTGGGAAAAAAGCTAAAGTCGCTACTAATACTAACAACCACATCATGTCCCCCTGATACCATAAAAACAGCGCTAATGCTGGACCATATAGCCCTGGTAATACCGTTGATAACGAATACATCGCCATCCCTTGTCCGCGGTCCTCGTCACGCAGTACTTCCGTAATCCCAATTTGCATCGCCATCGAGAAAAACGCTGTTACAAAACCTTGTAAAATACGGACAGCATATAAGCTATCGACACCTAACCATATGTATAATAATAAAGCACCGGCATGACCGACTAATAACCATTTCATAATGGTGAATACGCTATGCTTAACAACCATTTGCCCTGCCCACGGACGTAAAATCATACAAATAAACATATACATGCCCATCATAATCCCAATTTCCGCTTCTGGCATACCATGGTCCTTCGCCTGTAATGGGAAAATAACGGTTAATACTGAATTGGCTGTAAAGTAAAACATCGCAAGCCCATACATTTGAAGCATGCTAATGGATAACGGGCTTTTCTTCACGATACGCGACCTCCCACCTCTGCTAAATAATTGTGAATACAATCAATGGATAATTGGGCAGCAAGTAAAGCTTTACTTGCTTCATGCTGGACAGAAGCTAAATCACAAGCCGCTACTTGCTCCACAATTTGTCCTTGATGCATAATCGCTACTTCATCGGCAAATAATTTCACCGCATGTAGATCATGTGTAATAAAAAAGTATGTTAAACGGAGCTCTTGTTGTAATCGTTTCAGTAGCTGTAAAATACTAATTTGCACTAAAATATCCAAGCTATTAATGGATTCATCCAACACAATGAGCTTTGGCTTTGTGGAGATGGCACGTGCAATCGTAATACGCTGTAATTGCCCGCCGCTAAATTGATGGGGATATTTCAGCATATCCTCTTTTTTTAGCCCGACCATCTCAAGTAATTCACCGACGATTTGCTCGATTTCAGCTTTTGTTAACTTTTGATGCACACAAAGTGGTTCAGCAATAATATCTCGGATTTTCATTTTCGGATTCACGGCACTATGGCAATCTTGAAACACTACCTGTAACGCATGCTGCAGGAAGCGACGTTCGCTGCTAGTTGCTTGGTGAACATTCATATGTTGGAAATAAATCGATCCACTATCAGGCTTTTCAATACCTAATAGCATTTTACCAAGCGTACTTTTCCCTGAGCCACTTTGTCCAACTAATGCAAAGCAACAGCCTTCTTCAATTGTTAGCGATACATCCTTTACTGCTTGAATGTGGTGCGGCTTTTTAAATAAGGCTTTTTTAGTATAGCATTTTGACACTTGCTCAATTGTAATCACACGCTTCCCTCCATTCGAACCCAATGACCTGGATCACATTGCATTAATTCACCTGTAATTTCTTCATCAAAACGGTCGATTAAATCCGCTAATTGACTATGCTCATCTCGTGCTGCAACAAGCCGTTGCGAGTACCGGTGACGTGGATGCTGTAAAATATGGCTAGTCGGCCCCTTTTCTACAATAATTCCGTGACGCATCACAATAATTTCCTCAGCTAAATTGGCAATGACACCTAAATCATGTGAGACAATGAGCATCGCCATCTCCGTCGTGGCATGTAATTGTTTTAACTCTTTTAAAATTTCAAGCTGTGTCGTCGTATCAAGTGCTGTCGTCGGCTCATCCGCTAATAATAGAGACGGATTTAAACTCGCCGCAATCGCAATCATGACACGCTGTAGCATACCACCGCTCAACTCATGCGGATATTTCTTTAATATGTTTTCATCAAATAGCTGAAACCTTTGCAACTGCTCCTTTGCATGTGCAATCGCCTGTTTTTTCGTTACTTTTCGATGTGCTTGAATCGTCTCTGTAAAATGTTCACCAATCGTAACAATAGGATTAAACATCGCCATCGGATTTTGCATAATGAGTGCCATTTCTTTCCCGCGTAGTTTCCGCATTTCTTTTTCAGACAGCTCAACTAAAGACATGCCATTAAAAGAAAGGTTACCTGTTACTGTTCGTTTTTCGCGAAATAATTGCATAATCGTTGTACATAATACAGATTTGCCACTGCCACTTTCCCCAATAATACCGACTACCTTTCCTTTCGGTATAGAGAAGCTGATGTTGTGCAGCACATGCTTTTCGACATGACCATTTCGCAATGTAACATTTAAATTTTCAACGGCTAACATATTCAGCCCTCCTATGTCGTTTTCGGATCGAGTACGTCTCGTAGTGCATCCCCAAAAGCATTAAAAATAAGGACTGTAATTGAAATCATTATCCCTGGAATAAGCATCAACTCGGGCTTTGTCAGTAAGTATGTCTTACTTTCGCTAATCATCATGCCCCATTCAGCAGTTGGTGCTGTCACACCTAGCCCTAAGAAAGATAACTCCGAGATCATTAAAATAGTTGAGCCTAATCCAATGAATTTCAGCAAGAGCATTTGTGGGAAGACGAACGGTAAAATATGTCGCACAACAATCTTCCATTTCGATACACCACAAACACGGGCATACGTGACATAATCTGTTTCCTTTAAACTCACGACCATATTACGAATAATGCGTGCAAAGCCGACCCACGTGACCAGTACAATGGCAATAAGTAAATTTTTCATGCCAGCACCTAATGCCCCGACAATGACTAACGCAAAAACAAAATTCGGAATAGCCAGCAAAATATCACAAATCCGCATAAGAAGCATATCTAGCCAGCCCCCGATAAAGCCCGCTGTTAAGCCTATGACCATACTAATCACAAGCGTCGCCATCAACACAACAAAAGCAATGGATAGGGAAACCCGAGCCCCCTCGATTAGCCGTGACAATACACAGCGGCCTAAATGATCGGTGCCTAATGGATACTGCGATGAAAAGCCTTGTAACTTCATGGCTATATTCGGTGCATGTGGATCATTTGGCATTAACCACGGCGCAAAAATCGCTACTAAAAATAAAACGCCTACTAAAAAACTACTCATATAAAGTGCCCATTTTTTGTTCACGAAGCATCCTCCTTTATACGAATACGCGGATCAATCCATGCACACACCAAATCAGCCATAAAATTAATTACGATATAGAAGAAACCAATGATAAAGATAAATGCCTGTAAAACGGAATAATCACGCGCTGTAATCGCTTCTACAATAAAACGACCCATACCTGGAATCGTAAAGACAATCTCGACAATTGCTGCTCCGCCTAGCAGCACACCGATCGTCATGGCGAGTGACGTAATTAATGGTGTGAGCGTCCCTTTAAAAATATGACGACGAATAATAATATGCTCTGGTACTCCACGCGCTCGCGCAAATGTCACAAATGGCTGATCCATTTGCTCAATCATGCTCGTCCGAATCATGCGTACATAATACGGGACAACCCCTAGTGCCAACGTTAAAGCAGGTAATATCATCGTATCTACTGTTCCCCAGCCCATTAACGGTAATAAATCGAGCTTTAATGCCACCGTATAAACTAACACAAAGGCTAACCAAAAGCTCGGCATCGAAGCAATCGAGAAAATCGTTAAGCGCGTCATGCGGTCAAACCAAGAGTCACGTTTCACAGCACTGATGATCCCAATTGGTACACATAGCAACAAAATAAAAAGAAATGCAACAACCGCTAGCTGCATCGTCACACCAAAACGGCTAAATAGCTCCGTGCTTACAGGATTATTCGTCATAAAGGATGTACCAAAATCGAACTGAATAGCACCTGATAGCCATTGTACGTACTGTGTGAACATAGGCTGATTTAGCCCATGTTCCTCACGTACTTGTTCCATCGCCTCTTCGGTTACAGGCAATTGATTAGCTTGAAAATATGCCTCTATTGGATCAACGGGCATCACGCGTACTAAGAAGAAGGCAATGATTGTGATCCCCCATAGCGCTAGCACCATGCTCAGTAGACGTTTCGTTAAAAATTGCCCCATCTCATCACTTCATTTCATACAAATTGATTGGTACTTCGTATTGTTGTGGGGAGAATGTAATCGTTTCGAATACATCGTTCGCCACTAAATAATTTTGACGATATGAAATGGGCATGAAAATCGCTTCACTTTGAATCGTTTGAATAATACTTTCGTACAGCGCGTGACGCTCTGCTTCATCGGTTGAACGAATCACACGTGTAATATCATCCGTTAACTTCGCATTCGACTCAATACCCGCTTTCGCATAAAAACCGATTTGCTTTTCACCTGTCATTGTACGCAGGTACATATGCGGATCATAAGGCGCTCCCCATGTATCATTGAACATGAGATTATATTCGCCTTCTTTTGAACGCATATAGACTGTTTGACTTTCTTCCCCCATTAAATTGACTTCCACACCAATCTCTTTCCATACACCTTGCAAATATTCAAAGATGGCCTTATGCACTTGCTCACTGCTGTTATAAGGAACTGTCAGTGTCAACGTTTCACCATTCTTTACTCGTATACCTGTCTTTTCATCCATTACCCAGCCTGCTTCATCCAAAATAGCAGCCGCTTTTTGTACGTCATAAGCATATGATTCTACTTCAATATCACTATAAGGGAAGCCCGGTGCAAATAATGAACGTGCTTCTTGCTCTAAACCGTTTAATACGTGCTCCACAATCGTTTGTCGATCAAGTGCATGCTGTAATGCGATACGTACTGCCTTCTCTTGTGTCACACCGTATGTTGTATTGAAAGATAAAATACGTGTTGATAAAGGCTCTGACACTTTTGTGACGTACTGATTATTTTGCTGTAATGTCGCAAATTCAGCTGGTACAAGCTGCCCACTACCAAAAATGAGATCAATATCTCCTTTTTCTAAGGCCATCATACGTGCTTGGGAATCTGCAATCACTTTTACTACTACTTTTTTAATTGACGGCTTTTTACCCCAATAGTTTTCATTACGTGTAAATTCTGCATAACGATCTTGCTCATACGCAGTTAAAATCCACGGACCTGTACCGATTGCTTTTTCAATCCCATCTGCTGTACTACCACTTTCCGGGAATCCCGCGTCCCCTAGCATACGAAGCGGACGAATAAGTGATAACTCTTGTAGGAACGGATAATACGCCTCTTTCAAATGAATTTTTACCGTTGTATTATCCACCACTTCTACTTGGTCAATAACAGTCACTACCTCTAACCAGCTATGTGCTGCACTATTTGCGATAACGGTATCAAAATTACGTTTTACATTTTCAGCTGTAAGCAATGAACCATCAGAATATTGCACACCTTCACGTAGCTTGAATGTATAAATCTTCCCATCCAATGACATGTCCCATGATTCCGCTAATCCAGGTGAAATCGTGCCATCGTTTTCATACACCACTAACGGATCATACAACATTGCTTGAGCAAACATTTCATTTGGCGAATATAAATGTGGATTCACTTCCCCAATATCCTTTGGCCAAGACATCACTAGTGTATTACTTGATTCCTTTGCAGATGTAGCTGCTGTTTGCTCATCATCTCCACACGCTGTTAACAACATCAATATCATTACTGATATGAATAAAATATAAATACGCTTCACTGTTATTCCTCCTATTTTCTAGAAAATGATTCTTATTATCACCCTGATTGATACGTCATTTCACCGCATAGTAAACATCTTGTTTATGTATCCTTGTCATTTCTTGACTGAAAATGACTTGAGAAATAATATCATTTTTCATAAATACTATTCCTTATCAATTGCTAAAATCACTAAATACTTTATGAACGATTTACTTTTATCTCCTCCATGCTTGAATTATGAATCTACTATAGTAGTAATGATTACTATTATCAATTAAATTATACACTTTTCATTTAAAATAACAATCTTCTTTTTTCATTAACAAAAAAGTGCATAAAAAAATACACTTCCTAAGAGAAAGTGCATGGGTGCATTAGTAAATAAGCAAATTGAACATTTGCTTTACTTCGCACCTATCCTCGTAGGTTGAATCGGGCTTAATTTTTGGCAGGTCTCCTGGCTTATCATCAATGCTCCTCACACCTTCCCGTTATAAAACAGTGGCTTCTATGTGATTTGCTCCGAATTACAGTTGCGGGACAGCGACGGACTTTCACCGTACTTCCCTTTTAAGCTAATTCGCATTAGCACCAAAAATCATTCAGTTTTATCATTATGGAACAGTTTAACAATAACAGTAATAAATTTCTATATTTATTTTGTTTGAAATTTCAAACAAAATTATAAAAATAAAACAAAATAGCCCAGACAGATTGGGCTATGAATAGTTCGTTAATATGGATTTTTTTGATAAAAATAATTTGGTTTATGAATGATATTAGGAATTGGTTGATGGAAAATATGTGTTGTAGCTGGCGATACAGGTGGGATTAACCACGTCCAGTTGCCTGTGACATCACGATTGGATTTCCCTTCCTGCTCTTGAAACAACTTAAATTGTTGTGCGGCTGTATGATGGTCAACAATGCTGACACCCGCCTCCTTAAAGGAATGCAGTACCGCAATGTTCAATTCCACTAAAGCACGGTCCTTCCATAATGAACTATTTGTCTCACGCTTCAGTCCCATTACATCCGCTACTTTTGGCAAACAATTATAACGATTCGTATCTGCCAAATTGCGTGCGCCAATCTCTGTACCCATATACCAACCATTAAACGGCGCGGCCTCAAAATCAATGCCACCACAATTAAAACGCATACTCGAAATAATCGGCACCGCATACCATTTTAATTGTAGCTTTTGAAAGGCAGGATACTCAGGATGTGTAATGTCTACTTCCAGTACATACGATTTTGGAATCTCAAACCACTTAGGCTGTTTACCATCTACCTGAATGACGAGTGGTAACACATCGAATGGTGTGCCCTCCCCCTGCCAACCAAGCTTCATACATTGTCTTGTGAAAGTAACCGAATCTGGATCACCAACAATGCCCTTCGTCGTTTCATACCCTGCGTAGCGGATAAGCTGGTGATTCCAAACGCGTACCCTCTTTGATGCAAACACTGTAATAGCAGGACGAATTTTCCCTTCGTTTGTTGCATAGTCAATGTGCCTCAGTAATGCGCGAAAAATATCTTCCTCATTTTGTAGACTGCGCTCATCAAATACATGCAGTGACTGCCAAAAAAGACGCCCGATACATTTATTACTATTTCGCCAAGCAACGCGCGCACCAAATTCTAATTCATCAAAAGTCGGTTCATAGCTACCGATTACTTGGATTTCGGCTACACGCTGCTGTAACCATACTTCGGTCATTTCTTTTTCTTGTTTATATTTATTTAAAAACTCGATTACTTCTTGTCGTTCACGTTCATTTTTTAATAATAAGTTCATCTGCTGACGCCTCCATTGCTTTCATTTTAGAAGAAGGAATATCCCGATGACAATGAATGTAGACAGCCACAAAACATGTATTTTTCATATATGACTAATAATAGACAAAAACAAGCGGACAAGTTTTCTCACACTAAATCATCCTTTATCATTTATGATGAAGCAAACAAGGATGAGCCTCTTGATTGAAAAGATTGGACAGGCGAAACATTCATATCAAGTCCAACGAGTAGTCATTGTATTAAGTTTATGAGTCACTATGTATGAAAACATCGTGCGTGTCATTATGGAAAAAGACTATTCTCTTAATGAAAACAGATGACATCGATCTTTATTTAATCGCTAAAGTCTTAATTGGTACTACAGTAACAAATGCCAAACTAGCCATGTTACAACTATTTAGCAGTATAACTTCTATAAAGCAATTTTAAATCTGCAACATACATAGACATATTATTTTTCAAAAACCATGCAGCTATACTGCCTAGAAAACTAGTGTTTCTCCCAACTTTAAAATTTTTAAATTCTCCATATCAAGCCTCTTGTTATTCCACTTAGCTACTAAACGGTCCAGTGCTTCTTTGGGTGTGTCATCTGCAAGGCGAAAAGAATCGTAATGCATCGGAATAAAGAGATCTGCTTTTAAATCCTGGTATCCCTGTACCGCTTGTTCTGGTGTGAGATGTTGCGATTCCATAAACCATTCTGGTTCATAGGACCCAATTGGCATTAAGACGCAATCCACCTTAAATTGCCTTCCAATTTGTTTAAAACCATTATGATATCCAGAATCACCAACAAAATAAATATTAGCTTTGTCCCCTTCAATCATCCACCCGCCCCACAAGGATTTATTTAAATCATTCAGGTTTCTTCGTGACCAATGAAGGGAGGGGATAAAAGAAATTTTTAATCCCTTGTGAAACATGGAATCCCACCAAGAGAATTCTTTCGTATTATTTAGCCCTTTTCTTAAAAAAGTGGATTTTAATCCTTTCGGAACTAAAAACAGTGGGTTGCCCTTTAACTTAATTAAGGTACGAAAGTCAAGATGATCATAATGATTATGTGAAATTAGAACAATATCAATGTCTGGAATATGTTCAATCGGTACGCCGGGTTTAGTTAATCTTTTTTCAAACCCTAGTCTTGATGCCCAAACTGGATCGGACAGTATATTTAAACCCTTCAGTTGAATTAAAAAGGTTGCATGACCAATCCAAGTCACAGCAGTTACCTGACGATTACTTCCAATAAATTCTGTTTCCACTTTTTCAATATGTGGGACCTGAAACGAAAGATCTTTCTTTTTTAAGAACCTTTCGACTCGCCATTTTAGTAAGTGTTTAAATGAAACTTTCTCCACTGCATAAAATTCTTTTTCTTTCAATATTAATTCCCCCTTCATACTTTATGGTAAGACAAATAAAAGACTGTCTTGACAGCCTTTTATACTCAGTTTGAATTATGATATTATGGTTTAAACAAATCCCTAACTTTACATTTAATATAATTTAAAAGTAGTAAAAAATAATATATACAATAATGAGGATCGGAATTAAAACTGGTATTAAACTATTTTCAATTACTGTATTGGCTTCTTATCCCGCTAAAGTTTGATCGCCGACATAAACTTCTACATTTGAGTTAATTTCATAATTCCAAACCCTTGTCTCCCAAGGGTTTCAAAACAATAAAAAATGGGCACCTCCCCCAATT
>NZ_JBYQFK010000037.1:0-34642 GCF_057837305.1 Lysinibacillus sp. RU7
AAAATCAACATATATCTATCTTGCAAGCTTACCATCTTATTCACTTGTATTTTGGCTAAAAAATGACTGTTTTTTAACCGCTCATGCTCGTACTGAGGCTTTTGACCGGATGCAGCGACTTTTTACTCGGATACCACAGCTTTTTGACCGTTCAATGTCGACAGTTTTAAGATGATTTATATAGTATAAAACATAGGTGCTGAGATAATAGATATATGGATTGTTTTGAAAGGTATTTTTGTGTGATATTATATTTTAACGTTACGCTACCAGGTTTTTTTAGTTTCCAGTAGGCAATTATTGAGCTGATGATTCTCTTGAACTATTCTATAGAGGGATGAAAGTGAATTAGGGTAATTAGTAGTCTATATTTTAAGCAAATAAGTGTGTATAGCATGATGAAGAGAGTGTTAAAACTTTAGGAGTGTGTGATGGAACAGTTTCTATTAGGATTAATTGAAAGAAATTCGGTCTTTACGGCTTGGTTTGGGTTTGTTCTAATGCTCGTGCTCGCATTTGTGCCGGCGATGCCTATTCCGCTTATTGCTAGTGCCATTGGAGCTCAATATTCGATTCCTATAGCATTGTTGATAAATTTAGGTGGAACAGTGTGTGGCTCTGTTTTAATGTTTATTACCTGCCGTTACTTTTTGCAGGATTGGGCACTACGAAAGGTTAGCAAATGGCATAGCGTAACGGGGTTTTTTCATTTGCTTGAATGCAACGGATTTTTAGCAATACTAATAGGTCGACTAATACCAGTGCTTCCATCAGCAGGGGTTAATATGATTGCTGGTGTATCAATGATTAGTCTTAGGGCTTTCTTTTTAGCGACTATTTTAGGAAAGTTACCGACAATTTTAGCCTTCACTTTGGCTGGAAATCAGTTTGAGGATAATGAGTTAAGCACAGTTATTTTAATATTTCTCTATTTAGGCATTTTGTTTATAGTGGGGTATAAAATTAAGCGACGTTGGTCAGAGTAGGCATCTTAACAGGGGTGTTTATATTTAAATAAAACAAGGACGTAGCTTTAGATAGTTAAAGCTACGTTTTTTGTAGTGGTTGAACGTCATATAAATAATAAAAAGACTGCATTGCACATGCAGTCTTTTTGAATGATTAGCGTGCAGTTACGCCGCCATCGATTACAAACTCAGCACCTGTAGAGTAGCTAGAATCATCAGATGCTAAGAATAATACCATTTTCGAAACTTCTTCTGGTTGCGCAACACGTCGTAATGGAATGTGCTTTGCAAATTCTTCTACTGCTGCTTTTGTATCTTCTTGTACTACCATTGGTGTAGCGATTACACCTGGGTGTACAGAGTTTACGCGAACGTTGTAGTGAGCCGCTTCCATTGCCGCTGCTTTTGTCATACCACGTACAGCGAATTTTGTATCTGTGTAGCCAATTGCACCAGCAACTAAACCGTTTAAAGAAGAGATGTTAACGATTGAACCGCCACCAGCTTTTTGCATTGAAGGAAGTGCAGCCTTCATCCCTAAGAATACAGATACTTGGTTAATTTCTACGATGCGACGGTACTCTTCAACCGTTGTTTCCATCAGTGATTTAGCCATTGTGATACCAGCGTTATTTACTAAAACGTTTACTGGACCGAAAGCTTCTTCTGCTGTAGCAATAACTGTAGCCCAATCTGCTTCGTTTGCTACGTTTTGTTTAACAAATACTGCGTTTTCACCTAATTCAGCTACTAATGCTTGACCTTTTTCTTCGTTTAAGTCAGTGATGACAACCTTTGCGCCTTCTTCAACGAATAATTTTGCATGTGCAGCGCCCATACCTTGAGCAGCACCTGTAATAATTGCAACTTTACCTTCTAAACGAGCCATAATGAAACTCCTCCTAAATATAATAATGAAATCGAACTTGTTTTTACCAATGTTATGGATGGTAAGCTATCATTGTGTCCAACATATCAAAGGAAATAAAAGGAATCTATGAAAAAACTCACAGTTTCCTCATGATATGTATGATAAATATAAACTACAATTGTAAATTAACAGAATAGAGTAGTGAGTGTCAATTTAAAGCACTTCATTATTAAAAAGACGTTACTTTCGGAATATTCGATAGTTTTAATGATGGAATGAGAAAAGCACCGTACACGTATTCATGCTATACTTTGTGAAAAGATTGTATGAAATTAGGTGATTTTGCAAGTGGTAACAGAAGATCGACGCATCATACGAACGCGGAAAAAATTAAAAGATGCAGTACTAACTTTAGTAAAGGAAAAAGATTTTAAAGCTATTTCAATTACAGAAATTGCGAAAGTAGCTGGTTGCAATCGCGTGACATTTTATTCTCATTATGAAGATAGTACACAGGTATTAGCGGATATTTTTAAAGACTATTTAGACGAGCTGGCTCAATATTATCGAGATAGTTATAAAGGAAAAGAGACGTTTACATTATCTGACCCTACACTGAGCATTCCCATTTTTACATTTGTCTATAACAATCAATTCGTGTTTTCATTGATGCTGATGGGCGAAGTTATTCCAGGTTCTCAAAATACATTTTGCGAGACACTAGGAAGTATAGGGCGTAAAGAATTAACGTTGCAACAAGAAATCTGGTTTGATAAAGAGGCAATTAATTTTTATGAAACTTATGCATTTTTAGGTTTGTTCATCTATTGGATTAAACAAGGTTTTAAAAGTACACCTGAAGAAATGGCGAAAAGATTAGCGTTTTTACATACGACATTTCTTGGAGAAGTAAAAGTCATCTCAAAAAATGGTATCGATTGTGAATAATGCGCCCATCTTACTATTTGAAAATATAAGTTTGCATAAGAAAGTACATCATCTCGATCTATTTTGATCGAGATGTGCCTTTATAATAAGGAATCGGTTGGTCGAGTAGCTACAGGAGAAGTATGTGTATCATTATTTACTAGGAAAATAACTCTCTTTCATTAATTACTTAATCACGAACTTTTCAATAGTATTTAATGTAAAACTTTCCGGATGGTAGGTCGTGATATAAGCAGTTGTTGAATCAGCGCTCCAACGACCAGAATGTGAAATAATCGCGTACAGGTCACCGTTTTCAATTAAGCGAGATGTATTTACTAATTGCCCATCGCCAATTTCTGCTACATAAACATTGGCTTTATAATCATCTCCAACTTGCACAGGCGTATCAAACATTAGCTTTGTTTGATCAGGGGAAAGGGAATAAGAGGGCGTCCAAATACCTTCCTCATCCTTGCCTCCTGCCACAAGAAGCGACATCTCTTCGGTATGAAGGTTTTTTACGTAAATTCCGGGTTGTCCATCCACTGTCCCCGTAAATAAAACCGTTGTAGGGGACAGCATATCAAATTGACTAACTGAAAAGTCCGCATCTGAAGTAAACAATGTTTTGACAGAATGGTCGTCTCGTACATTGTGTAAACCATGTCCATTTTCTACAGAGTCTCCTACTACATAAATCCCATTGTCTGCTTTTTTAGCCGCAAGCGTGAGACCATTTGGATTGAAAATATCGGCTGTTGCCCAGCTCTGTGTTTCCTTCGTCTCGGCATCTACGAGTTCAAATGTATACCCCTCATTTGGCCCGTATTCAATGAAAAATAGAGCAGTTCCTTCCGCATTGGCAAAACTGGCAAGATAGTCATTTTTATAAGTGCCTATTTGTTTCGATTGCTTGCTAAAAAAATCATAGACAATGGCTTTTTGCCCTTCAAATAAAAGTGCCCGTTGCCCGTTTTCAGAGATGGCATGGAACGATCCATCTATTACTTTCGTATATTGTTGCGATTCGACATTGAAAACGAAAATGCCATCTTTTGTATTCAAATATAGCTTTGAACCTACAAACCCAAGATCTGAATTGGTTGCGTCTATATTTTCAGGAAGTGCCACCGTACTATGGTCAATCGAAAGTAAACTGTCTGCAAGAGAGCTTTCTAATTGTACGTTGCTATTAATCGTTACTGTCCGTTCTATTTGAGCCTCCCCGGTTTGCATACAGCTAGCTAATACCCCGGCAAGTGTAAGGCTTGCTAATCCAAGTGCTAATCGTTTCATCAAAATTCCTCCTTCGACTAAGATGACCTTACTATAACGAAGAAATATAGCCAGTGATGCTACACTTGTTGCGAACTTATTGCCATCCTGTTGTTCACCTCATCTATAGAAGTGCCTTTAGTGTGTAATGGTTGGGAGCGCAATCTCCACCGTGACAATTTTATTTTGATATGTAAATGAAAGCGTACCACCGTTTAACTCGATAAGTTGTTTGGCAATGAATAGACCCAGACCGTGACTTTCCTTATGTTTACGATGGATAAATGGTTCAAATAAATGGTCAAGGATGTCTTGTGAAATTGCTTCACAATGATTTTGAATTTGAATAACTTCCCCAATTTTTACGGTAATCGGTTGTTCCCCATGCTTTACTGCATTGCTTATACAATTTAGTAGTACTTGCTGAATATCTGTGTATACGCCGGTTACATACATCGGCTTTGCAGAAAATACAATGGGCTCACTTAGCACAATCGAGAGGTCCTCCACTACGAGCTTTGCCAGTGCAGCAACGTCAAATGTCTCAACTTGGCGAATGCCACTTTGTGCTTTAGAAAAGGTTAAAAGCTTACTCACCATGTCATTAAGCCTTGTGCTTTCAGCGTATATTTTGTGTGCGGCTTTTTGTAAAAAGAGAGGATCGTCAAAATGATCATCCCCAATAATTTGCGCATAGCCAGAGATAGTAGTGAGTGGTGTTTTGAGCTCATGCGTCACATTATGAAATAGCGCTATACGCTGTTTTTCAAGCTGTAGCACCTTTTCTTTTTCTGCTTCTATTTGTGTTATATAGTGATTTATTTTGGCCTGCATGCTGGTAAAATGCCGAGTGAGTTCCCCAATTTCATCAGAGGAAGACGGAATGCTTATAGGTTCAAAGGCGCGATTAGCCAGCTGTTTAGTTGCATCTGTTAATTGTTTTAATGGTTTAATCATTTTTTGCGTTAAGAGTAGGGTGATGCAAAATACACTGAAAAACAAGACAATGGCAAGTAAGCGAAAATGTAGGAGCAAATTCTCATTGTAAGCGACTAAGCTTGTATACTCGCCAGTAAAACGGATGACGCCATAGAATGTGTCTTGAACATATACAGGATATGCAAAGATTACTACAGTTCCCCCATCAGCAGGCTTTACTACAAAGGCTGCCTTATTTTGAAAGGCAAGCTGTAACGCCTCCTCGCTCGCTGTATTGATATTTTCTTCATGTTTTTTTTGTGCCATTAACAGTGGTTTATGCACAGGCGTTACTTCTGTAATAAACTCCCCATTTGCTGTATATAGCGCAACGCTTTGGTTATATAATGCACTTAGCTTTGTTGTAAGCTCTTGGCTACTTTTCTCAAAAAGCGCGGTTTCTTCAGGATGAAGCTGCTGAAACTGTTTTATATATTCTCTTGAGGTGTACTGCAAGTTCGCTGTATCATTTTCAATGATTGCTATCATTTGCTTTTCTATCATATTGCTTAAGAAATAGTTAAAGGCAATAAAGGCAAGGATAAATACTGCTAAAAAACTGATAAAAAATTTTCGTCGAATTGTCCATTTCATGTCATTAACCTCGCATTCGGTAGCCTGTGCCAAACACTGTTTCAATTACATGGAGGTCCAGTTTTTTACGAATACGTTGGACGTGTACATCTACTGTCCGTAAGCCTCCCTCAAAATCAATGTCCCACACGGTATCTAAAATCTCATCACGTGAAAAGACGCGGTTTTTATGTTGAGCGAAAAGGAGGAGCAACTCGTATTCCTTTGGCTTTAAATGAATAACTTGTCTGTCTTTTACGACCTCATATGCCACTGGATCAATTGTAATAGAAGGAGTAATCAGGATCTTTTTATAAGTGGCTTGCTCGTTACGACGAAGTAGCACTTTGATACGAGCAAGAAGCTCTCGAATATCAAAGGGCTTTGTCATATAATCCTGTGCACCGAGCTCAAGACCAAGTACTTTATCGACAATATCGTCCCGTGCCGTTAGCATTAAAATAGGTGTACTGCTCATAGCTGTAATACTTTTGCAAAGTTCAAAGCCTGTTGTATCAGGGAGCATTACATCCAAAATGACAAGGTCGATTGCTAAGCCTTGAAACTTCGCCACCCCATCTTTACCAGTTGTAGCACTATGAACGGCGTAGCCTTCTTTTTTGAGGCTGTATTGTAATATATCTATAATTGATTCTTCATCTTCAATGATTAAAATGGAATGTTGCATGTGAACCCCATCCTTTCTTAACCTATTGTACTGAAAAGATGTTGCGAAAAGATTGCCAAAAGAAATTTTATAGTAATGCTGGATTCTAACGTAACGTGAGGATTTATAATGAAAGCATCAACACTATGGATAAAGTAGGAGGATAAAAATGAAGGAAAAAGCATTTCAGCCGCATAAATTATGGCAGCTAGTTAAGCAAGCAAATCCACCAAAAGGGCTCATTGTTCTAGCCATCGTACTCGGTATTATTGAGACAGGGGTAGGATTAGCTGTCCCACTGTTAACAATGAATATGATCAATCGGTTTGCGGAAGGGGACATTTCCTTTTTAGCCCTTCTTTTCGTAGCGGGAGTACTTATTGTGCAAGCAGCGATTTCAGGAATCGCGTTTTACATGATGATGACAATCGGTGAGAAAATTGTTGCCGCTATTCGAGAGCGGGTTTGGGCGCATGTACTTCAGCTACGTATTACGTATTTTGATGTACATGAATCTGGAGAAACGATGAGCCGGATTACGCAAGATACAAATGTGGTAAAAGAATTAATTACCCAACATATTATTACGTTTTTTACAGGGATACTGACGATTATTGGTTCAGTCGGTATTTTGCTATGGATTGATTGGAAAATGACATTGCTAATGCTCATTGCGGTGCCACTATCCATTGGTGTGATGCTCCCATTAGGGCAGAAGATGAATCAAATTGCAAAAGCCAATCAAGATGAGCTAGCCAGTTTTTCAGGGAACTTAGGTCGAGTGCTGACAAATATTCGCCTCGTAAAAGCATATCAAGCAGAGCCACTAGAAAAGGAAAAGGGTAAAGCACAAATTGTTAATTTATATCGCTTCGGTTTAAAGGAGGCGAAAGTGCTTGCTATTTTATCGCCAATGATGACGCTTGTCATGATGCTTGTGCTCATTTTGCTATTTGGCTATGGCGGCGCACAAGTAGCAACAGGCGCTATTTCTGCTGGGGCGCTTGTGGCGATTATGTTTTATTTAGTGCAAATTATCGTACCGTTTACACAAATGGCCACGTTTTTTACGTCGCTTCAAAAGGCGCTTGGTGCAACGGAAAGATTGCACGAATTACTTGCTTATCCAGTGGAGCAAGGGGGAGTAGCTCAACCAGACACCAAGCAAGCTAATATTATATTTGATGCTGTCGCTTTTCAATATGGAGATAAGCCTATTTTTAATCAGCTATCTCTAACTATTCCGGCTGGCAAAACAACGGCGCTTGTCGGTGCAAGTGGCGGGGGAAAGACGACGCTGTTTTCATTAATGGAACGCTTTTATGAGCTAACAGGGGGTGCCATTTACTACGGTACGCAATCGATTGAGCAACTGTGTTTAAATGATTGGCGTGGATTATTTGGTTATGTCTCGCAAGAAAGTCCACTGATGAATGGTACAGTAAGGGAAAATGTGCAGTACGGTACACCGAATGCAACGGAACAGGAGATTATTGATGCCCTCCAAAAAGCACATGCATGGGATTTTGTGCAAATGTTAGAGGGTGGTTTAGACGCGCAAGTTGGTGAAGGGGGCATCAAATTATCCGGTGGCCAACGCCAACGTATTTCGATTGCACGGGCCATTTTACGTAATCCACCAATTTTACTGCTCGATGAAGCAACATCCAATTTAGATAATGAATCCGAAAAGTATGTACAAGCAGCATTACAACAAGCGATGCAAGGGCGCACAACGATTATTATTGCGCATCGTTTATCAACGATTACACATGCAGACCAAATTATCGTGCTAGAAAATAGACATATTTCAGGAACAGGCACACATCAGGAGCTATTGCAGGAGCATGCCTACTATAAGCAGCTTGTGAGGCAATCTACTGAAGTCATCTAAAGAAAAGATAGTAGGTGACTCGCGATTTACGAGCCACCTACTAATTGAAGAATCCATTCTTTTAGATCTACCAGCCGGTTAAATGGTGGTTTTTCATCTGTTCCGGCAACGATCACGGGGACGACAGAATCCATTTTATGCAACGAACCGTGTGCACCACCGCCAGCATGGTCGTGGCTATGTTCTGTGATGAACTCAAAATAAGGCTTAGCATCAACGATTAAAACATTTCCTTCCTGCGAATGAAGTGCTCCGTGGAGTCTTGCCAACGCGTCAGGATAATGATTGTATTGAATCGTGTTTTGTTCAGCCAGTGTAACATCTAAAATAGTGACATCCCCGTCAACTGTCCAAGTTTGTTTGTACGGGTCTATATATGGTCCGTTTGGTGAAAATGTCAGTAGTTGCTCGCTTTGCGGACTGGCTACATAGTTCGTTCCATCCTCTGTCCAAGCAATAAAATGAATTCTTTCCTCTTTCTTTAATGTGTCGATGACTTCTGCTTGTGGTATCGTGTCATCATTTACGTATATATAGGCCATGCGTTCATTAATCGCAATCGCCATTTGAGCATTTTTATTTTTGCGTTCCCAAAAGGAATAATTGTTCAGTATATCATTTAAATTGATTAATGAGCTTTCTTTATCCTTCCCTATAAAGGATTGACCACTATCGCCAAGGACAATCCATGTCGCTTTTTCAATCGCCTCTTCCCAAGAGGAATACGTATCGAATAATTGTTGAAGTGATGCATCGGCTTTTTCGATTGCTTTCAAATCATTTGGTCCGTTTTTGTGTATTTCGGCATCAGCATCAGGAAGATAGGCGAGTGTAAAGGATGGCAATTGATTGTTTTGAATGAGAAATTTCAACTCATTGATCGTAAAATCATTATTGAAGCCGAGGCGGTCCCACGCCAATTTATGCCGATCATTTTTCGGGTTATATTGAGATAAAGCACCAAGTGATAGTAATGTAGGTCCGTTCATTTCAAGGTCCTTAGGTAAAAGGTTTACGAGTGAAATGAGCTTTGGCACATTCATTTGATGCTGCACGTTTCCGCGAAATAATAGTCCATTAATGGAAGCTGATTGAAGCTGTCGATTTGCTAATGCCTCGTGAATGGTTTGCACATCTTTACTTAAGTGTTGTTGATTGTAGCGGATGACGCTATCAAGCGCCACATTTTTTAGCCCATTATGCCACATTTCACTAATACCGCTACCGTAACTAATCATTCGGTTTTCATCTTCTTTAAACCAAATAAGACCTGGGATTTTATGTTCGTTCGCATAAGTACCTGTTAGTAATGTACTATCAATGGTGACGGACATCGTCGGATAAGAACTAATGAAATCGGGATATAATTTTCCTTTATTCACTAAAAATGAGAAGGCGGGTGCTTTTCCATCTTGTATCGCTTTTTTTAGCGGTTCTGTCATGAGCGAGTCGACTGTCACGATAATCACTGGTTTTCTTGAGGGTTGCGCTATATCGATGCTAATCTCTTTCGTAGGAGACATCGAAATCGATAATACAAGCCCAGCACAGATCAAGATGAGTAAAATACATATAGCAATTATTTTTCGTTTCATAATAGCCACCTAGCATTAAATGAATTTTCATTAGTATGGTTGATTATGACTGAATACATGCTTCCTATTGATTTGTGTAAACAAGTCAATCCTTATCTAAATTTAAGAATTGGCTCACTCTTTTGACATATTCATTTTTCGGGTAGCTTTTGTATAAATGACCTGATAATCGGACAGGATCGCCAAAGAAGTATCGCTCATATTGTGTTTGTCTTGTGCCAAATGCGCTCATCGTTAAGTCCCACGCTAACCGGAATATTTTGACCCGATCTTCTGCTAACGTTTTCGTTCCTTGAAGATAGTGATCTAATGCAGGTCTAATCGACGATTGGAATGCCTTTTCGGTTGGCAAAGCAATCAGCCCACTAGCACCTATGATTTGAAGGATTTCGCTGAAACGAGGGTAAATTTTAGGGAAAATATTAGTAGCCACTGTTAGCGGGGCAAGATCAGGGCGCATATAGCCCCATTCATCTAATGTGGCGTGATGCTCTGACTTTTCTACGAGTGCCTTCATTGTTTCAAGTCCGATAATAATTTCTGATATCTTTTCTTGTACATGTTGATATTCACCGATGTTAATGGTGTCTACTAGAAGCTCCGCTAGCCCTAAAATAAACTCTGTTTTAACAATTTGCCTTGTTAATACTTGCTGATTGGCAAAATGGTTGAAAGAGCTATGAGAGATGAAATTTTGGGCTACGTCATTATTATGATAATAAAATACGCGATGCCAAGGGACGAGTACATTATCAAAGACGACAAGACTATCCATTTCTTCGTATCGAGAGCTTAATGGATAGTTAAAGGATGATTCTCCACCGATAAATGTATCCCGGCAAATAAATTTTAACCCTTTTGTATTAGAGGGGATGGAAAAGGCAAACATCTCATCTTCATCAAAGAAAAACTTAGCGGTACTAAAAACTAATATTTCATCGGTTAGCCCTCCTTGAGTCGCCAGCAACAGTGCACCTTTTATAATGATTCCTTCTTCATTTTTTTTGATAATTTTTGCAGCAATCGGTTCGTTACTATCTTCCAGGTAATATTGCGAACGGTTGACCTGTGGTGAAATAAAGGTATGTGTAAAGGAGAGGTCTTTTTCTCTTGCGTATTCATAAAAGGCTTGGAGATGCTGCGGAAAGCAGTTTTCTTTCCCGTTTAAAAAGTCGGTAGATGAAGCAAAGCTCATTAAAACACTATTCAAGTAATCAGGACTTCTGCCCATCATTCCATTCGTATATCTTGCCCAATGTTCCATCATTTTGCGCCTTTTCACTAAGTCTTCTTTTGTTTTCGGCTGTAAATACGAAAGGCCGATACGTTCCCCTGAGGTAGGTGATGTAAAAGTCATATCATCGCTTAGATTGGGGTCATGCTGTAAGTCATAAAGCGCGGCCTTTGTTTGTAGGAGCCCTTTAAAAGCAGGATGCTCCGATATTTTTCCTTTCACCTTTTCCCCATTAAACCAAATTTCGTTATTTAGTTGATCGATGCGGTGAATAAAAGTTTTTCCGTTTATAGCGCCCATCGTTAACCCTCCTTATATAAGACCCATGTACTTTAGTTTATTGCATAGAAGAAATTTTTGTACTTGGACAGTAAGAAAAATTTGTTTATATAACAAGTAGTCATGCTTATAGCTTTTTTATAATGCGGTAACAATAGCTACTAATAGTTGTGTAAAAGCCCGTGATCTTAACATTTCTATCAATGATTTTGAGCACCCATATACTGATAAATAGGGTGAATTTACGTCAACTATCAATTCAATCTTGAGAATCCTGCGCTTAAGCGTTATGGTAGTAGGAAGATACATTATATCCTGAAGGGATTTGCAATTATGGAACCAAAATCAATTCAAATTAAACAACCTAGATATCAAATTATTGCAGAAGATATTGCGACAAAAATTGTGGAGAAAAAGTATATTATCGGGGATAAAATTTATGCACGCTCATCATTAGCTTCGCAGTATGGCGTATCGGCGGAAACGGCTCGTCGGGCTATTGCTGTGTTGCAAGATTTGAACATTGTTGAAGCGACAAAAGGAAGTGGTGTAATCATTACTTCATATGAAAATGCAGCGAACTTTGTTCATCGTCTTGAAGGGATTAAATCGGTACGAGAATTACAAAAAGAACTAAGCCTGAGTATTGAAAAACAGTTTGCTGAGTTGAATAACCTACAAGAAACGGCGAAAGAGCTCATTAATCGTACGAATCGATTTCAATCGATCAATCCTTTTGTGCCGTTTCAATTGGAAATTAGTGAGTCTTGCCCATACTTATCTAAAAGCATTAGTGAAATTAATTTTTGGCAAAATACAAGGGCTACCATCGTCGGCATACGAAAAAAGAATGAGTTACTTCTTTCACCTGGTCCATACGCTACACTTGAAGTAGGGGATATTTTATATTTTATCGGCGACGAGATTTGTCTTTCTAATGCAGAACAATTTTTACAAGTAAGTAAAATGCTTAAATAGCAAGGGATTATCCTTGTTCGAGTGATGCAGTAAAATGGGATTTCCAGTGCGTTTGTCACAAACAAGAAACGACAGCTACAAGGCATGATTATGATTGATCAGGCAATTCAGGGCATTAAAGAGCATCGAGCATTGCATGAAATAGTCATGACCGATGTAAAAACAGTTCTTCCTGATGAATATGTAAAAGATATTATACCGTATGTCTTAGAGTCCAAATATCCGTTAGTTGTCACAAATGAAGAGCAGGTAATTCAAGGCACTATATTACGTGTGCATGTATTAGCGAATCTAATTAATGATCATACAGAGGAAATGGAGCCTCTTCCGTTAACGAAAGTAGAAGAGGGTCTTATTGAAACAAGGGTAGCCATTAATGTATATACAAAAAGCAAGTGGAATGATTACTCCACTTGCTTTTTATATGATCGGATAGTTCATGAGACGGTTAGGTTAATACATGTTGCGACGAATTGGACAGAACGTTTCGTGTAAACGCATTGTTTGTTGCTGAACAGGGTGAATGTCGACTAGGGGTGAAGATGTTTTCCTTTTGGGCTTTGACCAAATTGTACAAATATGCATCCATATTGTTTTTGGTAAACTAGCTAACATCTTACCTCACTCCTTTTGGTTTATTTTTATTAAACTTATTATATGCTGTTAATTAAATTTAAGTAATTAAAATGTAAAATGAAATTAAACAAAATGATTTTTTTATTCCTTTATTCCTATCTGAAGTTTAAATTAATTTAAAAATTATAACAACATCGTCATGTACGCAAGAATTATGGAAAGATAATAACCATATGAATATGATTTTTTAGACAGAAAGATGGAGTAGCTATTTTTGTTGGGAAATGTTTCAGAATAAATAATGATCATTTATTACATAATAAAAATAATGAAATCAATAAGTAATCATTTGAACATGGATAGTAATCTTCATATTCTAATTGAGTTTCTCAGTATTAAAACTTAAGGACCATATAATGAAAAATAAAGTAAAATTGATATATGTCAGTTGGTTAGTGGCGATGTTGAATATAGTTGACGGATTTGCTACGCATTATGGTTTAGCAAATGGTGTAATCGAAGAGTTAAATCCGATCATGGACTTTATTTGGTTAAAAAGCCCACTATTATTTTTAAGTATAAAAACTGTTTTATCGCTTGTCCTCATAGCTATATCCAATATAGTGTACAAAACAAGTAATGAAAAATTCAAAAAAAATTATCTTATTTTACTAATAGTCTTATTTTTGTTGTATGTAAGTGTATTAGGGCTTCATATGATGTGGTTGGTATTTGTATAATGATAAAAAATTGACGAACCTTAAAAAGGTCCGCCAATATGATAATGTTACTTGTTCGAGTTTGAATCATTCTTCTTTTTGTTTGAATTAGAGAAGTCTTCCTCTTTCCCGAATTCTGTTTGGTAGCTCGGATTTCGATATGCTGGTCGATTGGTACTTGCATGCGAAGGTGAAGCTTCTTCTTCGACTAAAGGCTTGCTTAAAAGCGGTATACAGATAAGTCCACCAACACCAACAAGTGTATAGATTAGTCTAGAAATGATCGAAGCTGGACCACCGAAGATTGTAGCGACCAAATCAAATTGGAAAAGACCAATAAGTCCCCAGTTAACTGCACCAACAATAACAAGGATTAAAGCAATTCTGTAGAGTGCTCCCACTATTCATACCTCCTTTGCTTTATTTTAAAGGTGCTTTGACCTCTTCATTAAATTACCCATTTTTGCGTAAATCATTGGTAGTAACATCTTCATGTTTTACATATAAAATGGAATGTTTTTTCGCTAGTGAGCAAAGCGATGTAAGTTTCATCATGTTCAGCAGTGAAATTTGTGATATATGAAACTAACTAAAGAAAGATTCGTCTAATCGATTAAGGTTTTATGTGAAAAAGTAGATAATTATCATATAAATGCTAGAAGATAATAAGCGTGATATTTTAGTGGAATGGTTCATAAAAGGGACTTGCTTGTTGATTGGAGCGGAGGCGATTCGACTCCTGTAGGAAAAGCACGAGCTGAAAATCCGTTTCTTTCAGTACTCGCAAAAGAAATTAGTGGAAGCTGTGCCTGCGGAAAAGGAGTCAGCCGTAGCGGAAATCAATGTATTCCAAGATGCCCATTCATAATAAAAGGTAAATCAACAAGAGTGATATGGAGAAAATTATTTTTTTACTATATTAATAAATATTGAAGGGAAGGTTGGCCTTGATTATTTCAACTGATGAGGAATGAATAAATGAATATAAGGTTAATATTTTCGTTTTTTTCATATGTAGTTTATTTTATAGTATCGATTGTCTTATCTTACTACATGCAATTGATTACGGTATTAGTTGTTGGTGGTATGCGTTTTACAGCCGCGGATAGTTATCCAGGAGATTTGAGTAGATTCTCCTTAGTAATATTTAGTGTGGTATTTCCATTTATTCATTTTGTTATTTTATTACTGTATTTACGCATTCAATCTTTACTTATGTCTTTATTCAAAGTTAAGTTTCAAAAGATTATTCCTTTTGTGCTAAATATTATTATTACTCTTTGTTTAATCGTTTATTTTTTGACTGTATTTTTAGATTAGCATCGTGAATGGAGCGATTGAAAAAAGGTACTTTAGTTATTTAATGTACATTCGATCATTTTATCTATGGAATCGTTTCAAGCAAGTGAACAGCCAATGTAAAAGCAATAATATACGGAGGATACAGCTCCTTTGAAGAATTACAGGCAGCGAGTGTCACTTATATTGTGCAAAAGGTAGAAGACTTACAATCGTTCTTTTAACAGACGAACTATTAGTTGAGAAATATATCCGATACAAAAAATGTCTTTATTAGACAACTTTTTGCAAAATACATGTTTGTTAGGGTGTTTATTCATGTAAAAACATCTCCAAGATTTTATAAGGATTATTATCATACTTATTTTGGAGAGGTTTTATATTGCTAATTTAGCCTATTTCATTAGCATAGACAGTTCTACACTCTTTATTTAGAGGCAGATGGTTCATTGCTATTAGCATCGTGGCTTTTTATTTTACGTAATTTTACAACTATAAGTAAGATTACAGGCACGACAATGGCGAATGTAAATATATATAGTGGCCAAATTTCTTTATTATATTGATTTGAATGGACAATCGTTGGATGAATAATTTGAGAAAGTGCGATAGAAATCATCCCGAGTGGTAAAATGAGTGGGCGATGATCTTTCATTTTTAGTATTTCCCCTAATCCTTTTACAGATGCATAGAAATACATAAATGCTCTTACAAAAATGGTAATTGCCCACATAAATGCCATGATAATTTCAATGCGTTGTAAAAAATTACCTACTGAAATTTTTTGTGCTAATGCATAACTAGGGAAAGTTCGTATTGATGTATTGTTTGGACCTAAAATCAAAATGCATAACGCTATAATAATCGTTAATATAATACCGCCAGCAATCGTACCGATATATAACCCTTTTTGAGCGGATTCTTGCACATTGACAGCAGACGGGAAAATCATTAATAGCACAACTAGTGGGAATGAAAACAAACCCATAAAATAAAAAATGCTATATAGAAGCGGCTTAGGTGAAACTTCCAACACTGGTTGAATA
Organism: Lysinibacillus sp. RU7; assembly: GCF_057837305.1. NCBI lineage: Bacteria > Bacillati > Bacillota > Bacilli > Caryophanales > Bacillaceae > Lysinibacillus > Lysinibacillus sp. RU7. The sequence goes on from NZ_JBYQFK010000037.1 coordinate 15,883, forward strand.
TTATGAATGTCGATTTGCGGTGAAATAAACAGAATAAAAGTAATAAATATTATAATAAAAAATGGGAATAGTATTTCAAGTGACCGTGCAAACACTTCTATTCCTAAATAAGCAGCGAAAAAAATAATGATACTAAAAAGAATAGCAAACGCAGCGGTTGGTGTCTCAATCATCACTTCTGTTTGTAAAAAGTTACCTATAAAATAGAATAATTCACCGGATGAAAGTAAGGTCAATATAACGAAACCTATAGAAACGAATTTCCCTATAAATTTCCCTAAAATTTTTTCGTTCATCTCTACAAAGGATACGTTAGGCATTTTTTTTCCTAAAAATATAAATAATTTGATTAATAATAAACTTAATATTGTACCTAGTAGCGCTACTATCCATGCATCTTGTTGTACATCTAATGCTATGCTTGCAGGGATAATTAATATACTTGTACCAACTGTATAGAAAAGGACCATGATTGTAAATTGACGTGAACTAATCACTTGTTTTTCCATAATTTCACCTCTTTCATTTTTTCATGTAACACTATTAACTAATGATTCGAATTAAAACAGGCTTATTTGAAATCGTGAATTTAAAGCATGTATAGTGAATTGCAATATAATATTATTTCAATAACGTTAACTTCAAAAACTCACTAATAGGTTTAAAAATCGCTATAATGACATCTAGAGGGTTAGGAATTTTGACATTTAAACTGAGTGCCATATTTAAGGCAGTTCCAATAAACAGTAAGAGAGAAAAGACCCAAATAGTTTTACGATCCCCGTCTTTGATTAGCTTAGGCAGAATCATATATATAATAACCCCTGAAATAATTAAAATCCCTAAAGCAATAAACATGTCATCTTACTCCTTTTGTTCCTTTACGTTTGAGTTTTGCAAAGTGGCAAAACCACTTGTATTGACGTTGACCTCCACATGTACTTGTAATTCTGGAAAAAGTGTTGACCAATCATTTTTAATATGGCGCCATTCACGAGCATTTACGCGATGAATAGCTGCACCATACTCTAAAATATCTACTTTATATTCTTTTTGAAGGGTATGAAGTAAATGTTCTATACGGTTTTTAATTAAATTGGCTGTTTTTTCATTAATAGTATGGAGAGTTTGTTCATCATTTAAATGAATATCACAGTGTACTTCAGCCACATTTTGTTCAACATCAATTTGAACGCTTATTTTAGGAATCCCATTTTCTATTTTTCCGTTCGTTTTTGTTTTAGAAGTTGTTATTTCAGTAGTTAACTCGCCTTCTTCTGGACAGGATATGATTTCAATTGTGCCTTCAATTTGATCAGTTAAAAAATTATAGCTTCTACTTTCCTCTTCACTTAAAAAACCGATTAACTTGTCATGTTTAAATACAGCTAATCCTGTAAATTGTAATATGACAGGTGTTTCAATTCTGTTGACATTTGTTTGATCAATCCCTAATCGTGGATCACCATGTATGTCTACTTTTGACAAAACATAACTTTGATTATCGCTATTTAACTTATTTATTAATGCATCAACATCTACTTGTCGTGTCGATCCCCATGCGTTTTGTGAAATTTGAATGGAATTTAACATTTTATTCGCAGGTATTTTTTCAATGGGCGTTAATACATTTAAGACATCTTTTGCTGTTGTCTGTTGAGCGACAATAATATCAAAGTCATTTCGAATTTCATTGTCTCTTCCTAAAAAATCAACTGTATAACGCAACCCTTCCCTCGCTAAATCCTCACCGACTACAAGTATTTGAAGGTGAGCAAAATAAAGTTTTCGAGGAGATAGTGTCGTTATTTTTCTAATCGCTTCGAATAATGTCTTCCCCTTTGCGTGGTAAGTAACGACAGGTGCACGTCCGCTGGAAGGGTGACTAGCAGAAACCTCACTAGGGTCTACTACTTGAACAGAGATGGTATATTCATCATCTGTTTTGTCGACGCCTAGTGCAACGACAATGGCAAGCTCATTTAATTCTCGTTTACTCCAGCAACCACCTAACAGTAGAACAACTGTTGTTAGTAACATCAGTGTGATTAATTTTTTCATCCTAGTCCCTCTTTTTACTCAATGTACATTTCTTTTCGTCTTGTCCGGATGCTTTCGCCCTCTTACATTATTTCGTTGACTAATTAATCGTGGGCGAGTTAACAAAGAGCTACGTGGAAACAAAATTAAAGCATCTTTTTGGTCTTTTAGAATTAACGGAGCAAATGGACTCATATAAGGTACACCAAAAGAGCGCAAACTACATAAATGCAAAATGATGATCATAACGCCAGCCATTAGCCCAACTAGACCAAACATTCCGGATAGTATCATTAATGGAAAACGCAACACACGTACCGCATTAGACAGTCCATAAGCGGGGAAAAGAAAGCTACAAATCGCTGTGAGTGCAACAATAATGACCATTACGGCAGAGATAATGCCAGCTTGAACAGCCGCTTGACCAATGACTAATGTACCAACAATGGATATAGCAGGACCGATCATTCTAGGCATACGGATGCCAGCTTCTCTCAATATTTCAAAGGCAATTTCCATAATGAGCGCTTCTATAAAAGCCGGAAATGGTACACCCTCTCGTTGCGAATAAATACTAATTAACAATGGTGTTGGCAACATTTCTTGATGAAAAGTAGTAATGGCAATATATAAAGATGGAGCAACTAAGGAAATACTTATTCCGAAAAATCTGATGAGCCGAATAAAGGAACTAACAATCGCATTGTGGTAATAATCCTCTGCTGATTGTAAAAAAGAGACGAATAAAGCAGGGACGATTAAAACAAAGGGAGTGCCATCTACTAAAATAGCAATTCTTCCTTCCAATAATTCCCCTGCTATCACATCAGGACGTTCCGAATTATAAACTGTTGGAAATATACTGAATTTTGAATCTTGAATCATTTCCTCAATATAGTGGCTCTCCAAAATGCCATCAATTTCAATGCGATCTAAACGGTCGAGCACTTCTTGCACCATTTTGTCGTTAGCAATGCCATTTATATACATGACAGCAATATCCGTTTGCGTCTCTTCACCAATCACTCTAGATTCTATCCAAAGATTCGGGCTTTTAATTTTACGTCGAATTAAGGCTGTGTTTGTACGAAGCGTTTCAGTGAATGATTCTCTCGGTCCCCTAATAACAGACTCTGTAGCAGGGTCCGAAACAGCTCGATCCTTCGCGCTTTTAGTACTCGCTGCAATGCCTTTTGTTAATCCATCAAATAGTATGATGGTATCACCATTTAAAAGAGCGCTATACAATGTTGTAAAATCTACAATATCTTTCACATCACTAACGGTTAAGCAATAATCCTTTAAATATTGATTAATTTCTGTTGGTTTGGTTTCTAAATCACCACTTAAATCTAGCATGAGCGATTCCAAAATCGAATCTGTTATGAGTGTTTCATTTGCTAGACCGTCAGTATGGATAATGGCAATAAGCTGTTTTTCTGATTTTCCCGTTAACATCTCACGGATAATAATGTCATTACTATTACCAAGGTCCTTTTTGATAATTTTTATATTTTCAGTAAGAGATGCGTGTAGAAACACTTTTTTAGAATCTGGGTGGGAGGTGTTGTTATTCGGCAAGTCTGTCATTACTAAACCTCCTAAATAAGCTTTTTAAACTATTAAGAGGATAGACAAATGTATAAATAAATAAACCGCTTATAAAAGAAAAGATTAGGGGGGATTTAGCTGATTAAATCAAATCATTGAGAAAGTTATTATGTCACAAAAGTACGCAGGAATTTTTTCAATTCAATGAAACTGAAATCGTTTAAGAAAAAGGGTGGTCTGATGTTACCTTTAGTTATGCCACTCACTATCTATTTACTGGAGTTGCAACAATAAACCCGCTACTTTATAAAGTAGCGGGTTCATTATCTTTGTGGATAGAAAAGTATAAGTTATATGGCAGGCTATTTTTTCGTGATCGTAATATTCAGCCAGCCGAATAAAATGGTAAGCACAGGACTGATTAAGCAAAAGAAAGCAAACGGTAAATAGCTCATGACGGGTACATCCAGCATCGATACGATAAATAAACCGCAGACGCTCCAAGGGACTAATGGGTTAATGACCGTACCAGCATCTTCCATCACGCGACTTAAATTTTTCGGATGTAAGCCTTGCTCATCATATTTTTGCTTAAATGCTTCGCCAGTTAATAGAATGGATAAATACTGTTCACCAACGAGAGTATTAATCCCAATCGCTGTCAAGGCTGTCCCTGTAATTAATGCACCAACTGATTTCAATAGCTTCTCGATTTTTTCAAGAAGTGTTTGAATAACACCAAGTGCAAATAATAGACCACCCATACTTAGACTGAGAAGCACAAGCATGATGGTAAAGTACATGCTACTAATACCGCCACGTGTTAACAGTGAATCAATCACCTCTAAGCCTGTTTCCGAAACAAATCCACTATATAAAACGGAACAGTAATCCGCTAAGGATAAAGACGTATGGAATGTCGATAATACAAGTGCTACAAGAGAGCTGACGATCAGTGTTAAAAAGGCAGGCATTTTCATTAGTGTACAAATAATAAGTACAATTAGTGGCACAATGGCATACCAGTGGATGAAATTCGTTTCTAGTAAGCTTACTTTGTAAGATGCAATCGTACTAGCATCAAATGTCCCAATAGAAGGGGATAAAACAGAATACAAAATCGCACTAATTAAAAATGCAGGAACGGTTGTCCAGCTCATATTTTTAATATGCTCGAATAAATCGATGCCAACGATGCTCGCAGCTAAATTTGTCGTGTCCGATAAAGGTGACATTTTATCACCAAAAAAGGCACCTGATACAATCGCTCCAGCTGTCAGTGCCATGGATGCATCGATGGCTCCGGCAATACTCATAAAGGCGACACCAATTGTTGCTACCGTTGTAAGTGAGCTACCGATGGCGGTGCCGATAATAGCTGTCATAATAAAGACAATTGTATAAAAAAAGCTCGCCGTTACGATAGATAAGCCTAGATATAAAAGGGTTGGAATGGTCCCACTTACAATCCAGCTACTAATTAATATCCCAATTAAAAAAAAGATATAAACGGCACCCATACCAGCCTTAGCGCCGGATAGCATACTTTCTTCTAACGCTTTAAATGGTATACGTTTGATTAGTCCATAAAAAATTAAAAAGATAATAGCGAATAATATAGGAATATGTGGGGTGGAACCGAGCTGCCCAATTGCAATAGCAATCATGGCAATAACAGTGAACACAATAAAAAGTGCCTCTAAAACAGAGGGCTTTGTTTTTGCTTCAATAGAAAACATATGTCTGCTCCTAGTTGTATAATGCAATTCAATGCGTTGAAGTTCAACGCTTCAACTTAAAAAAGTATAAAAATATTCTAACATAGCTATAGTAGAAGTCAATAGTGTGAAAATTGCTAGGTGTATTACGTCTTTGTTAGCAAATAAAATAGCAGAAGCAAATTCTCATTTGCTCCTGCTATGTTTAATCAATCAATGGATTTTCTTTCATTTTCTCTTCAACGCGCTGTAATAGCTCGTCCGCAGTTTCCGCAGTTACCACTTCGCTGTTTACAACGGCAAATAAGCATGAATCGCATGTTTCACAATTCGATGTACAACCAGACTCTTCAATGACAATATCCTCACGTTGGATTAATTCATCATACACATCGGCACTGCCAAATGAAATGTTTGACATGCAAAATTCGATTTGGTGTTTCAGTACTTTATCTTTTCGTTTAAATAAAGATTTGAACATTGCTCAGGCTCCTCGTTTTTCTTTTATTGTACTGGTAGAACGGTAGAATAAGCAATTGCCCCTTTGGCTGATGATTGACTGGACGTGTATTTCTATATAAACCATCTTAAAACTGTCGACAGTGAATGATTAAAAAGCTACGGTATCCGAGCAAAAAGTCGTTCTATCCGGTCAAAACCATCTGGCATGAGCAAAACACTGCCGTATTCAGTCAAAATCCTGCAGTGAACCATTAAAAGACAGTTATTTTTATCCGAACTGATGTCGATTGGAATATATAGAAGGGAAGTACCGCTTGCTAGGAGAAGTTAAATTTATCCCGTTTTCATCTTAATTGTCATTTTTCCTACCCTTTTAGACATAAAACGCCATAAGGACAAATTTAATTCAATGACGTTCATACAGTATAAACTAAAAAAATGAGGAGGGGATGGCGTGCACACATTTTTATTGGAAATGAAGCAAATTGATATTGTGATTCACCATTTTTTAGAGGATTACGGGCATCTTGTATATATTTTATTGTTCTTTATTATTTATTGTAAAACTGCTTTTGTTGTTCTTACATTTTTACCAGGAGATGCAACTGTATTTGTTAGTGGTGCATTAGCTGCATTAGGAGAGTTAAATTTATGGTTTTTAGTTGTCATATTATTTACAGCGACTGTTCTTGGGGATACACAAAATTACTTCATCGGTAAAATTGGACAGAGAGTGACGGGCGGCTGGCGGGTTATCCCGAAATCGACATTGCAGTCTGCAAAGGACTTCTTTAAAAATTATGGGCACAGAGCGATCTTATTTTCGCGTTTTATTCCGCTCATGAGGACGACAATTCCATTTGTTACGGGCTATACGAATTATCCATTGTATCCTTTTTTAGCTTATAACAGTATGGGCGGAGGGATATGGGTTGTATTATGGCTTGGAGCAGGACTTTTACTCGGGCAAATTCCGATTGTTGAGCAAAACATGGCATTATCCTTACCGATTATTTCTTGTATTCCTTTTCTCCCGCCCATTATTTTTTATATTGTCCGCCTATTAAAAAATAACAAGATAAAAAGGATTGGCGGAGTATAAATGGCCAATCCTTTTTAATATGAGGTATTAAACTTGAATGAAAGTTTGGTTAATGAGTACACCAAGGCCAATTGCAACACCAATACCAAGACAAGAGGCAAGTACATAAGTTATTTTTAACATGAAAATTCGCTCCTTTCATCTTAAGCCTATTATAAATTGTTTGAAAATTTTTAGATGTGAGAAAAATCACACGTATAAAAGAAATTTTCACGGACATTTTCTATTCTTTGGAGTAATTTTTTGTGATTTACTTAAATGAAGAAATAATCCTAAATTTTATGTTATATTTAGTGAAAATTCGGTTCATAAAGGGGTTTTTCAACAATGTTAACTTTTTCAATTCCAGCACTGCATGAAGAAAAAATGGAGCAGGCACGTCAGTATATTGATTCGCTAACGAAGCCACCGGGCAGTTTAGGGCGCTTAGAGGAAGTAGCGATTCAACTTGCAGGCATGACAGGAGAAATAAAACCTGATATTGCTCCTGCTTCTCTCGTATTTTGTGCAGATCATGGTATTGTGGAAGAAAATGTATCGGCTTCTCCACAAGAAGTAACGTATGAGATGGCGATGAATATGGTGGAAGGTGGTGCGGGAATTAGTGTGTTTAGTCGTATGATTGGTGCACCACTTGCTGTCTATGACTTAGGTATTTTACGCCCTGTACCAAATGAGAAGGTCATTAACAAGAAAGTCCGTCCATCTGGAACTGCTAACTTTTTAAAAGAGCGTGCGATGACAGAAGAAGAGGCATGGCAAGCGATTAAAGTTGGGTACGATGCAGCACAGCAGGCTATTCGTGAAGGTGCGGGCTGTATCATTGTTGGAGAGTTAGGTATTGGTAACACGACACCAAGCAGTGCCATTTTAGCAGCTATTCTTGATATTGATCCAGAGACAGTTGTTGGTCGCGGTTCAGGTATTAATGATGAGCAATTGAATCGCAAAGCACAGGTTTGTCGTGAGGCGATTGCGTTACATAAACCAAAGAAAGATGATGCGATTGACTTGCTATCTAAAATGGGTGGTCTTGATATAGCAGGTATGACAGGTGCTATGATTGGTGCGGCAGAAATGCGTACCCCAATTTTACTAGATGGCTTTATTTGTACGGTTTCTGCTTGTCTAGCGGAGTTACTAGCGCCAGGTACTGTAAACTATATGATTTTATCGCATAATTCAGTTGAGATTGGGCATGAGATTGCAGCGAAGCATCTGAATAAACAGCCACTCGTACAGCTTGATTTACGTCTTGGTGAAGGAACAGGGGCAGCCATTGCGTATCCGATTGTTAAAGCAGCTAATGTGATGATGAAGGATATGGCTACATTCCAAAGTGCAAGTGTATCGCAAAAATAAAAATAAAGAAGGGGCTAACCAGGTTAGCTCCTTTTTCATATCGTTATAAAGGTTATTGTTATATTGCCATCATCATAGAAACTTTCAAAGGGGGAAGTTTAGTATTAGGGCTTTCCTATGTGTAAACTAGCGACTAGGAGGTGTTATGATGATTAAAAATATGCTACCACCCGTAGTAAATGAACAGACAACTGTACTCATTGTCGGCTCTATGCCCGGTGTCCAGTCACTTGAAAAACAACAATATTACGGCAACCCACGTAATCATTTTTGGGGAATCATTAGTGCTATCATAGGTGTGCCGGTACCGGAAAAATATGAAGAACGTCTTATACTCGTTCAAAAGCATGGCATTGGGTTGTGGGATGTCATTCAAGCATGTGAACGTGCTGGTAGTCTAGATAGCAATATTAAAAACGAAATCCCGAATGATTTTGTCACTCTTTTTAAACGTTATCCGCAAATTCAGGCGGTCTTTTTTAATGGTACAAAAGCGTATGACGTCTTTCAAAAGAAGCTAGGCTTTGAATTGCTTGTTGGAAAAGAGTATTATAAAATGCCATCAACAAGTCCTGTACCAGGACGCAATATTAAGACGTTTGACCAAAAAGTAGAGGCATGGCGAGCACTTGAACAGTATATGATAAGGGGAGAATAAGATGTATCGTAAAGCGCAAGATTTTTTAGAAGATTGGCACATGAATGCCCAAGGAACACTTCGCGTAATGCAAGCCATTACGGAAGACACAAAGCACGCTTCGATTGTAGAAGGACATAACTCACTTAGTTGGTTATCGTGGCATTTAGTGAGTGTGGCCGGTGCTTTTGGACACTTCGCTGAGTTACAAATTCCAACACCAGGACCAGATATGCCGATGCCTGAGACGATGGAAGAAATTGTGGAAATGTATGAGGCGGTCGTGGAAGCTTATAACAAAGAAGCAGCAACATTAACAGATGCTCAAATGGAGGAAGAGGTACAGGCTTTCGGTGGAGCAATGCCGCGGGGCAAATTACTACGTATGTTAGTTGATCATCAAACACATCACCGTGGTCAAATGACAGTGTTACTACGTCAAGCAGGCTTACGCGTACCACCAGTAATGGGACCAACAAAGGAAATGCAATAAGTACAAGAAAAGGGGGTCTCCAAAGACACCCTTCATTTCTTAATCTATATCTACTATGAAATATTGCTCCTGTGGTGGTCGTCTCAAAATACTACTATCTTCGTTGCGAAAGAAGCGTCTTAACATGTCTTTTCAGAAGCTTCCTTCACGATTTGAAGCGCTTGTTTAGCGGTGCTAGCATCTAAAAACGGTGATTGAATCATCAGGAGTCGTTCAATATAGTGTTGTAGTATAGGTGGTAGCGTTAATTCCTCTTGCCATGAGCGGCTTTTCTTTGATGTAGGATGATAGTTTGAGTACAAAAGAAAGAGCATAAAGTGTCCAACTCCATATAAGTCACTGAGTGGGCTTGCGGCTTTTTTAGGATTATCGATTGTATTGACACAAATAGTAGGGTCAATCGTTGTCGCAAGACCAAAATCGATGATCGTGAGTTGGTCATTCTTTACAATAATATTTGGTATACGCAAGTCTCTATGCACAATACCTTGTTCATGCATACAGATTAGAATAGTCAACAATTCTTCTGTTTTAGTTAATGCATCTGCTACAGAAAATCGTTCGTTTCGTTCGAAAATAGCACGTTCAAATGTATCCCCTTCAATATACTCCATTATATAAAAGGGCAATTCCTCAATGAACCCCTCTGTGAATAATTTTGGTACAGGTAAAGTAGAGAGTCTTTCTAAAAATGTAACTTCTTGTAAAAACTTTTGCTGATTAGTTGTATGGCGGTGCTTTGCTTTTAAGCGTTTTAGCACGGCTTTTTCGCCCGTTTCGTTATGAATCAGCAAGTAGGCGATACCGTAGGAGCCTTCCCCGATTTGATTCATCATATGATAGTTTGTATGGGCATGGATGAACTGCTCTAAAAGGCGTTCATATTTACTTTCTCTGAATAATGAAATCATCAGCTACTAAAAAAGCTTCTTGAGCTGAAGAAGCTACGCGAAGAACGGCGGTAACTCCGTTTATAGTGCTTATGACCATAGTAATTATGACGGTTAGAATAGCGGCGACGGCTACTGGAAGAATAACGGCGCGAACTTGCAGCGGAGTGTAATATACTTTTAATAATCTTTTTGAACATGAAGTCCATTCCCTTCGATATAATATTACTTACTTATACGGAAAAAGCTTATGAAAAGTTTCAACAAAAAGGGGGATTAACATGATTTATTGGACAGTATTTCAGCATGCGGATTGGCAGTTCATCGTGGCAGCAACTGAAAAAGGACTTTGCTTTACAGGCTCTGAAAACCGCGATGAACAGGAATTGTTGGAGTGGGCAAAGAAGCGAAGAAAAGGGGAACACCTGGAGCGAAATGATGAGAAATTAGAGCTTTATATACAACAATTTAAAGGATACTTGACTGGTGAGCGAAAGGATTTTGATTTTCCTTTGGATGTAAAAGGTACAGCATTTCAACAGCAAGTGTGGCAAGCGTTACAAGCTATTCCGTTTGGCACAGTTCAATGTTATAGCGATATTGCCACTGCAATCGATAATCCAAAAGCGGTACGCGCGGTTGGTACAGCAATTGGGGCTAACCCTGTAATGATTGCTATTCCATGCCATCGTGTTATTGGGAAAAATCGAACACTAACAGGCTTTAGGGCAGGACTTGATATGAAGAAAAAATTATTGATGGTAGAAGGCGTGACTACTCTTTAATGGGTAGTCTTTTGTTTTGACGAATTTTATGATGGAGTCTACTTATTTTTCTATCAAATGAATGCAGTGCTTTAGGTTGTGCTTTTTAACCGTAAAAAAGAATGTCATAACTTGACATTCGTGTCTTCTGTTGCATAGTCAGCCCTTACTAGATTTGTTAAAATAAAATTGAAAACTACTCGGTAAGGAGCAGGGGATATGGTCATTGGAATTACGTTCATTATAGTCGCACTAATCATAACAGTAGCTGTACTTGTATATAGGCACGATGGAACGGTATTTGGTCGATTAACAGGTTATTCATTTTTCGATATCCTATTAAATGCTAAAAAAGGTCAGTTATATAAAATCATGACACAATTAGAGAAAGTGCCTGGAGAGCATAAAGTGTTAATCGATGTTCAGTTACCGGTGAATAATTCGACATATCCGGTTGATGCCATTTTCGTACACGAATCCGGTATTTATGTGATAGATGGTGTACATAAAACAGGTTGGATTACAGGTGATGAACATCAAGTAGAATGGGTACAAGTAAAACATGGTGATAAGCAAGAGCCTTTTACGAACCCGATTATGGTTAATCATCGTATTATTGACACATTACGAGATTTACTGCCAGATGTGAATGAAGATGTATATAGCTCTGTTTCAGTGTTCTCAGATGCGTGTTCGTTCCAAAAAGTTGAAACGTATTCGCCAAACGTAGAAGTAATAAAAATGCGTGAGCTAAAGGCATGGACAAAACAAATTGGTGGCGAAGTGTTATCGAAGGAAGAAATCGATAAAGTGTATCATGCACTAGAAGGATTCATGAGCTTTAAACAACAGCCGGTTAAACAGCCTACAAAGCAAGCAGTGCCAAATTAAGAAATCGACTAAGAGGGGGTGTGCCTCTCTTTTTTTGTTGTATGTTCTCTACTATGGAGTGAACTGTCGTTTTCATAGACCTTATGCTAAAATAAAGCAAGTTTATATAACAAGGAGTTTCATGAATGAATAGTCAAAGGTGGCTGTCGTTAAACTATTTCACATTCTTCTTTACATGGGGTGTGTTTTTACCATATTGGACAGGATGGTTAATTACAGATAAAGGGTTATCTGTCCCGGCAGCAAGTATTATTATGGGGGCTGGGATGATCGCTCGCTCACTTTCGATGCTCATTGTATTCCCAATAGCGACAAAACTGTATGCGATTAGTGTCGTGATGCGCGGGATGGCAATTGCTGCACTTGTTACAATGCTATTTTATATCCCTTTTGAATCGTATACAGCGCTTTTTGTTATTACGGTATTATTTAGTGCGATTTATCCGAACTTAATGCCAGGAATGGAAAGCAGTGCATCTGTATTAATACGGACAGAAAAGATTCACTACGGCAAAAGTCGTTCGTATGGCTCGCTTGGCTATACGATTGCGTTAGTCTTTGTTGGTGGAGTAACAGAGCTACTCGGTATTGGTTCTGTATTATGGATTATGATTGCAGGGCTGATGATGATGGTGGCGTCACAATGGATTGCTGCACCTGCAAAGTTGAGTGACAAGCCAAAACGCAAGGAAACAAGCGAAGGAGTGTCATTAAAAGAATTATTCACATCTGGTAGCTTTGGGATTGTATTAGTCATATCGATTTTGCTACAAGGTGCACATGCTTCTTACTATAATTACGGTTATATTTTTTTAGATGACTTAGGCATTAATAGTTTTTATATCGGGCTCATTTTAAATGTAGCGGTCATTATTGAAATTGCCTTCTTTTTAAAGGCAGATGCTCTGTTCTCAGAATTCCGACCATCTACCTTGTTTGGGTTAGCGGCAATTGGCTCGACAATACGTTGGGTAGCTATTTTCCTATTCCCAAATGTATGGGTGTTCATTTTAGTACAAGCATTACATGCCGTATCATTCGGTTTTGCGCATTACGCGTTTATTCAATACATTTCGAGTAAATTAAAAGCTTCACAAATTCCAACAGCACAAGGTATGTATTCCGCATTTGCCATGAGTTTAAGTGTCGCCTTGCTTACGTTTTTAGGGGGTTATTTATACGAAATCGAACCAGGCGTTGCTTTTTTAGGTATGTTAATCTGTACAATTCCCGCATTGATTTTAGTCATATTCACGCGTCAAAAGTTTAAGTATTAAGTAAAGTCGGTATAGGCCGGCTTTTTATTTTTTGGAAAAAAGGATATATGTTCAAATATTTCTTCTAGTACAATAGCTTTATTAGGGGGAATTATATGAGAAGAATTCATTATAGTTGGATTATATTAGCTGTCACGTTTTTAGCTATCATTGTAGCAGGTATTATCCGGTCTTCTGCCGGTGTTTTTATTGATCCATTTGAGGCGGATTTTGGCTGGGATCGTCCAGCGATTTCCTTTGCCTTTGCGGTAAGTTTATTTTTATATGGCTTTTCAGGGCCTTTTATGGCAGCGTTTGTTGAAAAGTTTGGCTTGAAACGTATGATGATGGGCTCGATGACATTGTTAGCAATCGGACTTGCATGCACATTTGTAATGAAGAGCGAATGGCAATTGATTTTGATTTGGGGCGTTGTCATTGGCATCGGGTCTGGTCTTTTTTTAACGGTATTAAGTACACAAGTAGCCAATCGTTGGTTTGTAAAGCGCCGTGGGTTAGCAGTGGGCATGTTAACGGCAGCAACGGCAACAGGACAGCTCATCTTATTGCCGGTATTAGCGGCGCTTGTTGAGAAACATTCATGGCAAGCTGCTATTTTATTGATTTTTATATTAAGTATCATCATGTTAGGAATCATGGCGCTCTTAATGCGGAATTACCCGCGTGATATAAACCTTCCACCATACGGGCAAGAGGAAATGGAGCAAGAAGTAGTCCATTCATCAGGGAATCCATTTAAAGTAGCCATTTTAGCGTTACTTGAGGGGCTACGTGTAAAAGAGTTTTGGTTATTGGCAGGAAGCTTTTTTATTTGTGGTTTATCGACAAGCGGACTAATTGGCACGCATTTTATTTCGTATTGTATTAGTTTTGGGATTCCTGTTGTGACAGCAGCTGCGATGCTTTCGTTTATGGGGATTTTTGATTTGATCGGTACGACGTTGTCAGGTTGGTTATCAGATCGATTCGATAATCGGTGGTTGTTATTTTGGTACTATAGTTTGCGCGGTATATCTTTATTGTTTTTACCATTTGCATTGGAATCAGGCTCGTACGGTTGGCTCATGGTATTCGCTATTTTTTATGGGCTCGATTGGATTGCCACGGTTCCACCAACAGTTGGTTTAACACGTCAGCGATTTGGTATTCAAAAAAGTGCCATGATGTACGGCTGGATGGTTGCCGCACATCAAGTAGGAGCGGGCGTAGCTGCCTATTCAGGTGGTGTCATTTATAATGTGTTTGGCTCGTATATGTGGGCGTTTTTATTAGCAGGGGGGTTCTGTGGTTTTGCGAGCCTGTTTGTGTTATTAATCAAAAAGCAGCCTAAACTTGTAGTGAACTGAAGCAGGGAAACGTGAAACGAAGTCGAATATTAAAACTGTAACAGGAATACACTTTCAAGGAGGTTTTATCGATGAGACTTCAAGACAAGGTGGCAGTCGTTACAGGTGCTGCTTCAGGAATGGGCAAGGCAATTGCAATTCTTTATGCAAAAGAGGGAGCAAAAGTCGTTGTTTCCGATTTAACGTTAGAAGGTGCAGGTGCAACCGTGGCGGAAATTACGAAATTTGGTGGCACAGCAACCGCAGTGGAAGCAGATATATCCAGCGAAGGTGACGTATATAAGCTGATTAAAGCAGCAGTAAATACGTACGGAACATTAGATATTTTAGTGAATAATGCGGGGATTATGGATAATTTTGCTCCGGTTGGTGATGTAACAGACGAACTTTGGGAGAAAGTGTTTGCTGTCAACGTAACGGGTATTATGCGTACGACACGTCAAGCAATGCCAATTTTCTTAGAACAAGGTGCAGGTGTCATTGTAAATATCGCTTCAGTGGGTGGTTTATATGGTTCACGTGCAGGTGCTGCGTATACAGCCGCTAAGCATGCGGTAGTAGGTTTAACAAAAAATACAGGATTCCAGTATGCAGATAAAGGGATTCGTTGCAATGCCATCGCTCCAGGTGGTGTGAATACAAACATTGGTGCATCATTTAGAAATCCAAATCAAGAAGGATTAAACAAGGCGATGGCTGGTGCAACATTTAATCCACGTAATGGAGAGCCAGAAGACATAGCCGGCGTGGCGTTATTTTTAGCTTCAGACGATGCAGCATTTGTAAATGGTACAGTTGTAACAGCAGATGCTGGTTGGACGGCTTATTAATTTTGAAGGAACTCGGCACGACCTGTGCCGAGTTTTTTAGTGAGTAGTCAATATTTTGTCTGAAATAGCTGAAAGGCGAAATATTAATTCCTCTTAAAACTCGACATTATTCCCCAGGCAATATGTTGTTATTAATAGGTGGAGGTGGTTTTATGTCACAAAGCATGAACCAAATCATTGCGTTAGAAGGCGTTTTAAACTTCCGAGATATGGGTGGCTATAAAACAAATAGCGGAAAATCAGTAAAAAGAAATTTATTTTTCCGCTCGGCCAATCTAGCGAAATTAACCTTACAAGATCAACAAATGTTGAAAAGGCTCGGTATTAAAACAATTTTTGATTATCGTGATGACCATGAGGCAACACATAATCCAACGCCTGTAATGGAAGGAATACAAAATATTCGTATACCAGCAAAAGGCGCATCCTCATTTAAAATGCCCGGTGCTCCTAAAGACGGAAGTGTTAATTTCGATTTTTATAAGCAAGTAAATGCGGATCAATTTACAAAATTTTATGCTCAAATGCCGTTTAATAATCCTTCATTTCAGCGCTTAATACAATTAGTAAAGAATGAAAATAATTTGGGTTTATTACACCATTGTGCAGTTGGGAAAGATCGTACCGGTATTGGTGGCACGCTCATTTTAATGTTATTAGATGTGCCACGTGAAACAATTATGCAAGAGTATTTACTAACAAATCGTTTATTAACACCATTGGTTACAAAAATGGCACAACAATTAAAAACGGCTTATCCAGATGCAGATTTAACTACATTTTATGAGGTCATGTCGGCAAACGAAAAATATTTAAATGCCGTATTCCATGAAATTGATACACGCTATGAAACAGAAGCTGATTTCTTACAAGATCAATTTAGGATTTCAAAGGAAGCGCGTGCGGAGTTACAGGTGAAATATTTAGAATAAAGAAGGGCTACACTGTAAGTGAAAACTTACGGAGTAGCCCTTTCGTGTTATGATACATACTAGTATTGGAGGAGTAAATGATGTTATCCAAAAAAGCAATATGCATTCAAAACATGCAGGTAAATCAAGAGATTTTTGTCTGTCCTATTTGTACACAATCTATAACCATTGAAGAAAACGGAAAAGTGATTTGTCCGAGTAATCATTCATTTGATGTAGCCAAACAGGGATACATTAACTTTACGACGAAACCTGTACAGTCGATGTACTCGAGAGAGCTATTTGAGGCACGTCACGATATTATTTCAAGTGGCTTATATAATCCATTACAAGAGCGATTAGCAGCGCTTGCAGTTGGGATACATTTTTTAGATACAGGCTGTGGAGAAGGGTCACATTTAGCACGTATTATGGCGCAAAAACCAGAAGCAATTGGTATAGGTATTGATATTGCTAAAGAGGGTATCCTAGCCGCAGCAAAGTTTCATGTAGGGCCCATTTGGTGTGTGGGCGATTTAGCAAAAAGTCCGTATCAAGAGGGAAGTTTTGATACGATTTTCAATATTTTGTCGCCAGCCAATTATGATGAATTTAAGCGCCTACTAAAGCCAGGCGGAAAAGTAATTAAAGTCGTGCCACAAGAAGGCTATTTAAAGGAATTACGCCAACAAGCATTTGCTGATTCAGAAAAAGAAAACTATACAAACAATCAAACGGTAGCGCGTTTTAAGGAAAGCTTTGACGTAGTTAAGATAGAGCGCCTTACGTATACAATGCCATTATCAGTAGATGTAGTACCGAAGCTATTACAAATGACGCCGATGGGGTGGCATATCGCAAACAAAGACGAGATCGTTATAACCGAAATTACTATTGATTTAAATCTTTTAATTGGGTGTGTGAAGTAGTATAAAATGAGATGAAGCGGATGACCTAATAATTGTTACACGTGAAAAAATTTTCTCTCGAGGCTTCCAACATACGTAGGTAATCATGTAGTAAGTTTTGAAAGAGATATCAATTAATACTCCTATAGTATTCAAATGAACGATAGGGCTATTTTTTATAAGGAGAAGGAAAACGAGGAGAGGATATATTTTTCAACGATACCCCAGTTCTTTATTTTCACGTGAAACAAGTAATAAATGAAGAACGAATAGGTGTTGTCAATATAGTTGCGAACAGGTCCTTCATTTTAGCAGGAGAAGCTAGTTTTGTTTTTAGCAAATTAGTGGATTGACTTCCGTGATTAATTGATGAAATTGCTAAGCAATATAACTAATTGAGGCAAACACGCTTTTTTAGTAAAATGAAATTATTAAAGTAGATAAGGTAGGAAATGAGCATTGTATAAATTAGCGGCGAATATTGTCAAAATGTTTTTAGCGGTGAACGGATCAAAAGCAAAAGTATATGGGCTTGAAAATGTGCCGAAGGATGGTGGCTTTGTAATTGCGTGTACGCATAATGGGTATGTAGATATTTTAAATTTAGGCGTATCGATTCATCCACGTGAAATTCACTTTATGGCGAAAAAACAATTATTTGAAATAAAGGGACTTGGGTGGTTAATCGAACGTCTTAACGCATTTCCAGTAGACCGTGATAATCCAGGACCAAGCGTCATCAAAGTGCCACGACAACTGATTAAAGAGGGGAAAATTGTAGGTATTTTCCCGAGCGGCACACGTAGTGCAGAGAGCAATGATTTAAAGCAAGGTGCGATTACAATTGCTCAACTGTCTAAATCACCAATCGTTCCGGCAGCGTATATTGGACCGAAAGATCTCGGTGGTGTATTGAAGCGAAAAAAAGGTTATTTGATTTACGGTAAACCATTTACAGTGGGAGGCGGCAAGGAAGCACGAGACGAAGCCACAAATTTTTTAGAACAGGAATTACAGCGCCTACTAGTAGAGCTGGAACAGAAAAAATAAAGAAGGACACTCTTCTCTTATAGAAGGGTGTTTTTCGTATGAATCGATGGAGGGATAGAAATGATTCGAGTACTATTCGTTTGTTTAGGGAATATTTGTCGTTCACCAATGGCAGAAGCTGTAATGCGTGACTTAGTTGAAAAGCGCGGATTAGCGGCACAAATTAAAGTAGATTCTGCTGGGACAAGTAATTGGCACGCGGGAGAACCACCACATAAAGGAACATGTGAAAAGTTAAAGGAAATGCGTATTTCTACAAGTGGTATAGTGTCACGTCAACTGAGAACGTCTGATTTAGAATTTGAGTATATTGTATGTATGGATGCGAGTAATGTAGAAAATACCCGCGAAATGTTGCGGGCATATGAAGATACGAAAATATTTCGCTTTTTAGATTTAACATCGCATAAAAAAGATGTACCTGATCCATGGTATACAGGCAATTTCCAAGAAACGTATGAGCTTTGTGTGGAGGGCTGCGAGGCGTTGTTGGAGAGAATTTTGAAAGAGCATCAGCTAAGCTGAAAA
>NZ_JBYQFK010000038.1:0-34519 GCF_057837305.1 Lysinibacillus sp. RU7
GATGGCAGGAAAGGTTTATCGGATACTCAAATTCTATCGTTCTCTCAAAAGCTACCCCAACAATTGACAAAGGACCATAATTTTAGTACATATTGGCGTAACGATTGGGAACGTAAATGGAGGGCGAGAGAAGTCCTGTATTTTAATAAAATATCGCAGAGCTTTCTTTTTTTATAACAAATTTAGCGAATATTCGCATAGCTGTGTTGTCAAATATGTACAAATTAGGCTACCATTAAAGAACGTTTACTAGCGCAAAGATTGTAAGGGGGATGACAGAAGTGGCGTATTTAATTGAAAAAAACGATGGGATTTTAATATTTACCATTGATCGTGAAGAAAAGCGGAATGCAGTTAATGATGAAGTAATGGATGGCTTAAAAGAGGTCATTACATATGTAAAAGAACATAATGATGTACGTTTTTTAGTTATAACAGGTGCTGGCGATAAATCGTTTTGTTCCGGTGGGGATTTATCTGTATTTCATGAATTAGAAACAGAAGAGCAAGCATTTGGTATGTTAAGTAAAATGGCAAATATTTTATATGAATTAGCTACATTACCAGTGCCAACAGTAGCGTTAATTAATGGTACAGCAGTTGGTGGTGGTTGTGAAATTGCCACAGCTTGTGATTTCCGTTTAATGGCTTCTCATGCGAAAGCTGGATTTATTCAAGGGACTTTGGCGATTACCTCTGGTTGGGGTGGCGGTACGTATTTATTTGAACGTGGATTACGCCATGACCGTGCATTAAAAATGTTAGTGGATGCTAAGCCATATGATGCGCAAACATTATATGAAATCGGCTGGGCAATGCGTGTTTACTTTGAAGGAACGAAGGAAGAGGCGCTTGCTGATTTTATCGAACATATGAGTAAAATTCACCCATCTGTCCATCAAGCTTATAAAGAAATTGAGCTTCGTAAATGGCGTGAACGCAATATGTACGGTCGTATTATGGAGGAAGTGCGTACATGTGCAAAGTTATGGGAGAGTGAAGCGCATCACGAGGCGGTTAATAGCTTCCTAACGAAATCGAAAAAATAATGCACTAGATGGATTGTCTCTAAAAAGAAGAGGCAATTCATTTTTTTATTCTAATTTTTTACCCGATGCATATAGTAGTAAAAAATGCGAGGTGAACAAGTTGGGAGAAAAAAGACGTAAAGACCAATGGACGGCAGTGGATGATGAAAAACTAGCAGAAATTGTGATTGGTTATGTCCAAAATGGCAAGACACAATTAGAAGCATTTTCGCGTGCTGCAGAAGTGCTCGGGCGTACAAAGCAGGCTTGTGGTTTCAGATGGAATAAGACGCTTAGGTTACAATATGGACATGTGTTAGATAATGTCCGTAAACGTCCTAAACAAATGATGCGTAGCCACTTGAAACTAGCGCTAACAAATTTTGAAGAACTAACAGAAGCGTATAATACGCTTGATTTAAAATATCGTGAATTACAGGCTGAGTATGATAAAATGTTAAAATGGTTACATCAAGGGACTAGTTTTTTAAATAAAGAAGTTGGACAATAATGAACAGCAATCACATATCTCGAAAGTTAAGGAATTATCCCTTATAATGATGAAGAGGTCTTTTTTATAAGTGAGAAAAGTAGCGATTTCAACAGATGTGAGCGCTACTTTTATTTCTCGTTAACGGGCACCCCACCTCCCTTTCTTGATTTTCTTAAGCCTTGAGGTGGGAATCCCTTCGCTTTCGGTACAGATAAACTATTTCCTGTTAATGAGGGATAAAAGAACATGTATGGTCGGAAAAATTGTACAATACTGTTATTTAACTTACTATAGTATGATATTCAGTATGAAACTAATGAGTTTAAGGTGGGGGAGTAGGTGACAGTTCAAATTATCGGAGGCGGTGCGGTTGGTTTGCTGATGGCCAGCTTCTTTTTGGAAAAAGACATACACGTGGAGGTCGTCTCTCAGCGTAGTGAACAATGTGAAGCATTGTGTACATATGGGTTAGTTCGAAAAGGTACGGCGGGTGAGCAGAAAAGGTTTTCGATAGGAGCCACGACACAAATGGCTAAAAGTCCGGAGCTTGTTATTATTGCCACGAAATATGATGCACTTGCTCAGGTTTATCCACTCCTCACGCGATTGCCGACAACAGTTCCTTTGTTATTTCTTCAAAATGGTTTAGCGCATTTCGAAGAAGCGTTACACTTGCCGCATTTACATATCGCATTTGGTAGCGCTCAATTTGGTGCGCAACGAGAAAATGATTATACGGTGATGCATAAAGGGATAGGTGTTTTAAAGGTAGCGGTAGCGCGCGGAGCCGTTGAAAAATTCGCTTATGTCGATAGGCTACAAGGAGCGTTATTGCCTATTCAGCATGAAATGGATGCGGAAAAAATGTTATTAGAAAAAGCACTCCTCAATTGCTTTATTAATCCATTAACCGCTATATTAAAAGTGAAAAATGGGGAATTACTCACAAATGCGCATGCCTATTCGTTGCTTGAAATACTATATGAGGAATTGATGACGGCATTTCCAAGCGTTCAGTCGCAATTTCCGTTTGATCGTGTAAAAGGTTTGTGTGAAAAAACAGCTACGAATACTTCTTCCATGCTAGCTGATAGACTAGCGGGGCGCAAAACAGAGGTTGATACGATTGTAGGGGCGATTTTAGCGAAAGCAGCACGAAATCAACAACGGATTCCAACGTTATATACGTTGTATCAAACGATTAAGGCATTAGAACAGGTGGAGTGTGGTGATAACATGTGAAAATATTTATTGAAGCGGTAGGTGGTATTATTCTCATTTGCCCGCTCGTAGCGTTAATACTAACATTTATCATTTGTAGGAAGATGCGTATAAAAAAAATATATGCGGTCGGATTTGCTGCAGATGTCACAACGTTTATTTTGTTTTTCTCTGTTCCGCTCGCTTTTTATAGCATTTGGGAGAAATCTTTGTTTTTGTCGATTGTTATTGTTGCATTGCTGATTGCAATTAGTTTTACATATATCGATTGGCGAACGAAAAAAGAAATTGACGTGCCAATCTTATTAAAAAAGATATGGCGTGTTTATTTTATACTATTAAGTGCGATGTATTTAGGGGCTTGGGTCATTGGTCTTTCAGTAAATATTATGGAATATCTAGCGGCACCGTAAGGCAAAAATGTTTTCGCGAGCAGGTAAAACATATACAATAATACATATATATAAAGTAAAAATATACTAGCATAGTAAACTGAACCGTTAGACGATGCAAATCATGCATAGTTGAGTTAGAAAGTAGAGGCGTTTATTTCATGAAGCTGGAGCAAATTTCATTACCAGTGAACAATGAGGTGTTAGCGGATTATTGGAATCAGGAAGCTAACATTCATTCATTTTTTGCGTATCCATTTGAAAAAGATTCGTTTGCGAAACGTGTAAATACGATACATAAACAGTCCTATAAACGAGAGGCTTTAGTACAAGTAATTCGTTCTTATATGGAACCCTTTGGTGTATCAAAACAAGCAGAAAAACATTTGCAGGAGCTGGAAGAAGGAGCGCTTGCCATTGTTGGTGGGCAACAAGCAGGTGTATTCACAGGGCCTTTATACTCAGTTTATAAAGCGATAACGGTTATTTTGTTGGCAAATGAACAACGGCAAGCATTGAATCTACCAGTTGTACCGGTTTTTTGGATTGCTGGAGAAGACCATGATTTAGAAGAGATTAATCATACATTTACCGCTGTAGAGGGAGCGCTTAAAAAGCGTGGGTACAGTAAACGTTCCAATAAAAAAACGATGGCATCAACAACGACAATCGATCATGAGGCGATGGAGCAGTTGATTAAAACTGTTTTTGAAGATTATGGTGAAACAGCATATACAGAGGCGCTACTTCATGAAGTATTGGAAGCGAGTCGTTTGAGCCAAACATTTACAGATTTCTTTACGACATTAATGAATCGTTTATTTGCAGCATACGGGCTGTTAATGATTGATGCAGCATATGAGCCGTTGCGTGAATTAGAAAGTGATTATTTTGCGCGCTTAATTGAACATAACGAAGAAATTGCGCAAGTTGTAGTAGCGCAAGAGCAAGCACTGCAAGCGGCGGGCTATGGGAAGCCGATTGAGGCAACTAGTCAAAATGCGAATTTATTTTATATAAAAGACGGTGAGCGTTTTTTACTAGAAAGAAAAGATGGGTATTTTGTTAATGCTTTAGCACAGCTGAAATTGACAAAAGAAGAGCTGGTACACATAGCGAAACATTCCCCAGAAAAGCTAAGCAATAATGTCGTAACAAGACCGTTAATGCAAGAGATGGTATTCCCTGTTTTGGCGTTTGTGGGTGGTCCTGGTGAATTGGCTTATTGGGCAACTTTAGGACGAGCATTTAGCACATTAAATCTTGAAATGCCTATTTTTGCACCGCGCTTAAACATTTCGGTTGTGACACGTAAAGTTCAACCGCTACTCGATTTACATCAACTAACGTTTGAAGACGTTGTAGCGGGGAAAGCGACTAAAGCAAAAGAGCAATTTATTGCCAGTGTGCAAGATGAGCAAGTCATTGCGCAAGTGGAAGAGATGCAAGAGGTGCTACTTGAGCAATATAAGTTAGTATATACTCAGTTAGCTAATAATGAATTACATCTTGATCAAACGATTGAAAAGAATAAAGCGTATCATATTCAACAATTTGCTTATTTAAAAAATAAAATCTCAGAGCAAACATTGCAGAAGCATAGTGTAGCGATTCGCCAATTCAATATAATGAATGCTGAAATTTTTCCACATGATAGCTGGCAAGAGCGAATATTTAATCCTTATCAGTTAATGAATCAGTATGGTCCGACATTTGTAGAAGATTTAATGAAATTACCACTCAATATAGGTCCTGAACATTATGTAGTAATATGTTAATAAAAAACAGTTATCTCGAAAATGAGGTAACTTTTTTTTATGACCATTTTAGTATTTTGGGTAAAAGGAAATAAGGTCTAAACTCCCGAATCCCTGTAATGGCGAGGGAAAGACGGGAATTTAGTGGTAGAAAGTGGGGGGATGTGGTACATTATTAACTAAAGTAGGGGTGAGTAGTATGTTCATGGGAGAATATCAACATTCGGTTGATATGAAAGGACGTTTAATTGTTCCCGCGAAATTTCGTGAGCTGTTAGTTGACACTTTTGTCATTACGCGCGGACTTGATAACTGTCTTTTTGGCTACCCTATGGATGAATGGCGAAAGCTCGAAGAAAAATTAAAAGGACTTCCGATGACAAAAAAAGATACACGTGCCTTTACACGTTTCTTCTTTTCAGGAGCAACTGAAGTAGAAATAGACAAGCAAGGTCGTATTAATATCCCGACAACACTTCTTTCACATGCGAATATTACAAAGGAATGTGTCATTATTGGAGTGGCGACGCGTATTGAAATTTGGGCTAAAGAGGCTTGGGAACAATACTTTGAGGAATCTGAGGAATCCTTTAATGAAATTGCAGAAAATATGGTAGGCTTTGATTTTTAATGAAGCCCAAAGGAGTAAGTTTTTATGTTCGATCATACAACCGTGTTATTAAAGGAAACTGTTGATGGGTTGGACATCAATCCCGATGGTATCTATGTTGATTGTACACTAGGTGGTGCAGGGCATAGTGAGTATTTAGTAAAACAGTTATCACCACAAGGTCGCCTTATTTGTTTTGATCAAGATACGACGGCGATTGAAAATGCACAAATTCGCTTAGCTGACTATTTGGATCGTGTAACTTTTGTACATTCAAATTTCCGCTATTTGAAAGATGAATTGTATAAGCTGAATATTCATAAAATAGACGGCGTTTTATATGATCTTGGTGTATCATCACCACAACTTGACACACCAGAACGAGGGTTTAGTTATCATCATGATGCGCCACTTGATATGCGTATGGATCAAACTGCGGAGTTAACGGCAGCTCATGTTGTGAATGAATGGGCTTATGAGGATTTAGTTCGTATCTTCTTCCGTTATGGAGAGGAGAAGTTTTCTAAGCAAGTAGCGCGTAAAATCGAAGAGGCACGAAAGAAAGCGCCGATCGAAACGACAGGGCAATTAGTGGAGCTCATAAAAGAAGGGATTCCAGCAGCAGCACGGAGAAAAGGCGGGCATCCTGCAAAGCGTATTTTCCAAGCGATTCGTATTGCAGTAAATGATGAGTTAGGAGTAGCGGAAGAGTCGCTAATCGACGCAATTGAATTATTAAAAGTGGGGGGACGCATTAGTGTCATTACATTCCACTCTTTAGAAGATCGTTTATGTAAAACGATTTTTAAGGAAGCGTCTTCATTACCAGAGCTCCCACCAGGTTTACCGATTATTCCAGATCATATGAAACCAACATTGAAATTAATAACGCGAAAGCCGATTTTACCATCAGAAGAGGAGTTAATAGCAAATAATCGTTCACGCTCAGCGAAGTTAAGAATTGCTGAAAAAATAAACGATAAAGGACGTGACTAAATGGCAGTTCGAGTTAGACAACAAACTTATATTCAACAACCGTCAATGCCGGAACAGCCACAGCAGCAATCGTCGCCTCAAAAGCAGAAAAAAGCTGATAAACCGTCATTGATTACAGGGAAAGAAAAAGTGCTATACATAACTTTTGTTATTGTGGTGGCATTGTTCGCCGTATCTATTTTGCATAAGCAGGGACAGATTCAAACAACGACGATAGAAATACAAAAGCTTGAATCGGAAATTCAACAAGTCACAAAGCAAAATGTAGAGTTAAAAGTACAAGTAAGTGAAAGATCAACTCATGAACGCATTTGGGAAAAAGCGAAAGAGCTCGGCTTAACATTGAATGGGAAAAATGTAAAGGTTGTGTCAGGGGAATGAAAAAGCTTAAGTTTCGCTTTCAATTAGGAGCCTTTCTAATGTTTTGTATATACGGAGGGCTCTTTTTCCTATTGTTTGGTCGTTTCTTTTATATTCAATCAACTGGCGAAGTACTGGGACATAATTTACAAGCCGAGGCGGCAAATAAATATGCACGTGAAACCGTATTAACGGCGGAACGTGGACGGATTTTAGATCGGAATGATAATGTCATTGCGGAAGATACGATGAGCTATCGGCTAATTGCTGTCGTGAGTAAAAAGGCCACTACTAATCCTAAACAACCACGCCATGTAGTGGATGCCCGTGAAACAGCACAGGTTTTGTCTCAATATCTTAATGTTAGTGGTTGGGATGAAGAGAAAATATATGCACAATTAACGAAAGATGGCGATCCACCACCGTATCAAGTGGAATTTGGTTCAGCTGGACGAAACATTAGCCATGACGTCAAAGAGGCGATTGAAGAGCATGGTTTGCCTGGTATTATTTTTGTGAGTGAAAAAAAACGGTATTATCCAAATGGTTCCTTTGCAGCCCATTTAATTGGTTATGCAGCAAAAGAGGAGCAAAAAGATGGTACTTTTAAAACAGTCGGTCGAATGGGGCTTGAGAAAACGTATAACGAAGAATTGACCGGTGAAGACGGTAAAATCGTGTATGATAGTGATATTTTTGGTTATTTACTAGCCAATAGTGAAAAGACAGTCCAACCAGCAAAAGATGGTAGTGATGTTTATTTAACGCTGGATAAGACAATTCAAAACTTTGTGGAAGACGCGATGAATCGGGTGGACGAACAATATAATCCTGAATCGATGGTAGCAGTAGTAGCCAATCCGAAAACAGGTGAAATATTAGCGATGTCGGAGCGGCCAACGTTTGATCCAGATACACGTATAGGGCTTGACACAAACTGGTTAAATGATGTGGTAGAAGAAGTATTAGAGCCCGGGTCCACGATGAAAATATTTACGCTAGCAGCAGCCGTGGACTCAGGTAATTGGCATCCAAATGCAACCTATCAATCAGGTAAATATACTCTTTACGATCAAACCATTCGTGACCACAATAACGGGCAAGGATGGGGAAATATAACGTATTTAAAAGGCTTCCAACACTCTTCTAATACAGCGATGGCACATATGTTGAAAATTATGGGCAGTGAGACGTATTTAGAGTATGTCAATCGTTTTGGATTTGGTCAGAAGACAGGCATTAACTTGCCAAACGAAGCGACAGGTACCATTTTAACGAAAAACCCGATTGACCGCGTCACAACAACTTTTGGGCAAGGTTCAACTGTAACCCCGATTCAATTGATTCAAGCGATGACAGCAATCGCGAATGACGGAAAAATGATGCAGCCGTATGTCATTGATAAAATTGTTGATTCGAATACAGGTAAAGTCACATATAATCAAGAACCTGTAGTGAAAGGGGAACCGATTTCCGCGGAGACAGCAAAGCAGGTACGGGAAGTTTTAGCCTCAACGGTTACATCAGAAGATGGTACAGCAAAGCGTTATGCCATTGAAGGCTATGAAGTAGCAGGAAAGACGGGAACGGCCCAAATCCCAAAAGAACAGGGTACAGGATACTACTGGGGGAACCATCAATATATTTATTCATTTTTAGGGATGGTACCAGCTGATGATCCACAACTCATTATGTATGTAGCGGTGAAACGTCCCCAGATGAGTAACTCTATATCGGGAGCGGAGCCTGTTTCACAAGTATTTAACTCTGTGATGGAAAATAGCTTAAAATATTTAAATATTAACCCTGATAATACAGTCGAAGCACAAATGGTAGCAGTGCCAAACGCGATAGAGCAAAATGCAGAGGCACTACAACTTCAGTTAAGTAATGCCGGTTTAATGCCGATTATTATTGGTGAAGGTGGGACGGTTATTGACCAATATCCAAAGGCAGATACACCGTTGTTAAAAGGTAGTATTGTCTTCTTAAAAACAGAAGGTGCGGTCACGTTACCATCCTTTACTGGTTGGTCACTACGCAATGTGCTTGTCTATAAAGCGATGTCGAATGTACCAATTGAAATTGTTGGTGAAGGCTATGTGTATAATCAAAGTGCTTCTGCTAATACGATTATCGTAGATTCTTCGCCGATTGTCGTAAAACTACGAACACCAGAAGATAGTTATACGGTTCAAGAATTACCCGAAGAGGAAGAGCCGTTACCACAAGATTAGTACTACGTTGAAGTGATTAATGACCGTATAGTTTGAATACACGCTTCGTTTATAACATAGGTTGTTATTAAAAACGGAGCGTGTTGTGGAATGAAATGGATTTTTAAACAAACGAGAGGGCGTTTAAAAATCATTATTATTTGTTTGTTGTTGTATGGGTTTGCAGTACTAGCAAGGCTTTTTTATGTACAAATTATACAACATGAGGAACTGACAGAACTGGCTAAAGCGAACTGGGATAGGGAGATTCCATTCCAGGAAGAACGCGGTGAGATTACAGATCGTAACGGAGAAGTAATTGTGACAAATAAGCTTGCACCGACACTGTATTTTATGAATGCCCAAAATCCAGACATCGAGCTGGTTGCTAAGCAACTGGCAGGAGTCCTAAATACAGATGAAAAGGCATTGCTTGAAAAACTATCCAAAAGGGCTTATTTAACGAAGCTTGCACCTGAAGGAAAAAATATCACAACGGAACAAGCTGAGGAAATTCAAAAAATGCAAATTGATGGGCTTTATAGTGGTGTAGATTATGTTAGGCATTATCCGTACGGTACGCTATTGTCACGACTGCTCGGCTTTACGGGATATGATGCACAAGGGTTAGCAGGTATTGAATATCAGTATAATCGTGTGTTAACCGGCGATCCTTCAGCAATTCGGCTATTTACAGATGCAAAAGGAAATGCCATGCCTCAAACGCAAGATGAATGGAGACAAGGAGACGGCGGCGCAACCGTTGAATTAACCGTTGATGTGCAATTGCAGCAAGTTGTGGAACGAGAATTATCACAAGCGATGGAGCAATACAATGCCGATCAAGCACTTGCCTTAGCGATGAATCCGAATACAGGCGAAATTTTAGCGATTGCTTCTTATCCGACGTATGATCCGACTGCTTATCAAGAAGTAGATAAGTCCATTTATAATCGCAACTTACCAGTATTTATGACATATGAGCCTGGTTCCACATTTAAAATTATTACACTAAGTGCTGCGGTCGAGGAAAAGGTTGTGGACCTAAAAAAGGATACCTTTTATGACCGAGGTTTTACAATAGTCGAAGATACACGTCTGCGTTGTTGGAAACGGGAAGGACATGGTCATCAAACATTTTTAGAAGTAGTAGAAAATTCATGTAACCCAGGATTTATTGAAATGGGACAGCGAATTGGATCAGATAAGTTACTGGAGTATATTCATAAATTTGGTTTTGGTAAACAAACTGGTTCTAATATTGCCGGAGAAGCAAGTGGTATTTTATTTTCAAAAGAAGGATTTGGTCCTGTTGAAAGTGCAACCACATCATTTGGTCAAGGTGTTTCGGTCACGCCAATTCAGCAAGTACAAGCAGTAGCCGCTGCCATTAATGGTGGGACGTTGTATACGCCATATATTGTCTCGAGAATACTAGATTCAAGCGGAGATGTATTGCTGGAAAACAAGCCGACTGCTAAAGGGAAAGTAGTGAGTGAGGAGACGTCGAAAATCGTACGTGAAGCGCTTGAATCTGTTGTAGCAAATGGCTCAGGTAGACAGGCATATCGGGATGGCTTACGTGTTGGAGGCAAAACAGGTACGGCACAAAAGGTTGAAAATGGTCGTTATAAAGACGGTGATTATATTGTGTCATTTATTGGATTTGCGCCAGTAGATAATCCGGAGATTTTAGTCTATGTAGCCGTTGATTCACCAAAATCGCATTTACAATTCGGTAGCGTGATTGCAGCACCAATTGTAGGGCAAATCATTGAAGAAGCTGCATCGATTTTGCAAATTGAAAGTGCCGATGCAGAAAATCAATTACCTAAAAAATATGTCTGGGGTGATGAGCTAACGGAGCGTGTACCCGATTTTACGGGGCAAACAATGGAGGAAATTATTGAACAGCAATATGTTTACAAGATTGAATGGCATGGTGAAGGAAACGAAGTCATTGAACAATTACCAGAAGCAGGTGAACTAGTTAAACAAGACGGGATTATTCACTTATATTTATCGAATTAGTCCTTTCAAAATAGCGGTAAAACAACTATTATAGTGAAGGATGTTTACACATTTAATAGGATATTTAAAGGAGATTTCTTATGAATTTGGCAACAACGGCGACCATTTTAGCCACATCTTTTATTTTGACCGTTATTTTAGCACCGATTGGTATTCCGATGTTACGGCGCCTAAAGTTTGGTCAAAGCATTCGGGAAGAAGGCCCACAATCGCATATGAAAAAAGCGGGAACGCCAACGATGGGGGGCATCATTTTTCTACTGTCCATCATTACAACGACGATTGCTTGTGGGCTTTTATTTAATGTACTTACAACACACACCGTTGTTTTACTGCTTGTTTTTGTAGGGTTTGGGCTAATAGGATTTTTAGATGACGGAATTAAAGTGATTTTTAAGCGAAATTTAGGACTTACGTCATTACAAAAATTAATCGGGCAAATTGCCATTGCGATTGCAGCATTCTTGTTATTACGTTTAGGTACATTGGATACAGCCATTGTGATCCCATTTACGGAGTTCCAGTTTGAACTCGGGTCATTGTATATTGCCTTCTTAATCTTCTGGCTTGTTGGTTTCTCAAATGCAGTTAACTTAACCGATGGGCTAGACGGGCTCGTTGCAGGAACAGCATCCATTGCTTTTGCAGCATTTGGTGTAATTGCGTTATTTAACGAGCAAACCGATATTGCGCTATTTTCATTTGCCGTGACAGGTGCATTACTCGGATTTTTAGTTTTTAATGCGAACCCAGCAAAAGTGTTTATGGGCGATACAGGCTCCCTTGCATTAGGTGGCGCATTAGCGATGATTTCGGTATTAGTAAACCAAGAGTTGTTATTGCTGCTGATTGGATTAGTGTTTGTCATCGAAACACTTTCCGTGATATTGCAGGTAGGCAGTTTTAAACTTCGTAAAAAGCGAATTTTTAAAATGAGTCCCATTCATCACCATTTTGAATTATCAGGATGGTCTGAATGGAAAGTTGTAATCGTATTTTGGTCAACAGGGCTTATTATGGCATTAATTGCAGTCTTATCGGAGGCGTTATGATGAAGGAATATACAGCATTACAACATAAAAAAGTATTAGTACTTGGTTTAGCGAAAAGTGGCGTTGCAGCAGCGGAGCTTTTACATGAGTTAGGCGCATTTGTAACAGTAAATGATGCTAAACCATTTGATGCAAATCCTGAAGCACAAGGACTTTTAACAAAAGGGATTACGGTTATTTGTGGGCGTCACCCAGAGGATTTACTAGATGAAGGGTTTGAACTCGTTGTCAAAAATCCGGGTATTCCATATAGTAACCCGATTATTGCCGATGCGATTTGTCGTGAGTTACCAGTAATTACAGAGATGGAGCTCGCATATTTAGTAAGTGAAGCACCGTTTATTGGGATTACAGGTACGAATGGAAAAACGACAACGACGACATTAATCTTTGAGATGCTTGAAAAAGGGAAGCTACATCCGTTAATCGCAGGGAATATTGGAACGGTTGCCTGTGGTGTAGCGAAGGAGGCAACATCAGACAATGTCATCGTCACAGAGCTTTCGTCATTCCAACTAATGGGGACACGTACATTCAAGCCACGTATTGCGATTTTAACGAATCTGTACGATGCGCATCTAGATTATCATGGTACGTTTGAAGAATATGCGAATGCAAAGTTTGGTGTAACGTGTAATCAAACGGCGGAAGATTTCTTTATCTTCAATAATGACCAAGAAGTGGTGCGCCAATATGCGGCGAAATCAGACGCACAGAAAATACCATTTACAACAAGTGGCCGTGCGGAAGAAGGAATTAGTGCAGATGGGCAAGTCATTTATTGGAACGGGCATCCGATTTTAAACCGTGATGAAATTGCATTGCCTGGGAAGCATAATTTGGAAAATATTTTATGTGCGGTAGCAGCTTGTTTACTACATGGTTGTGAGATAGAAGCAATTAAAGAAGTACTGGCAACATTTGCTGGTGTTCGTCATCGCTCTCAATTTGTACGTGATTGGAAAGGGCGTAAAATTTACAACGATTCGAAAGCAACAAACTGTTTGGCAACAAAGAGCGCATTAGACGCATTTAACAAACCGACGATACTGCTTGCAGGTGGATTAGATCGTGGTCACTCATTTGAAGAGTTACGAGAATCAATGGGGAACGTAAAGGCGGTTGTAGCATTTGGTGAAACGGGCTTACGCTTTATCGAATTCGCGAAATCTTGCGGTGTGAAAGAAACAGTTGCAGCAACAAATGTAGAGGATGCCGTTGTCTACGCAGCCAATCTTTCAGCAGAAGGGGACGTTATTTTATTATCACCTGCCTGCGCGAGTTGGGATCAATATGATAGTTTTGAGATTCGCGGAGACGTATTTATCGATTGTGTGATGAAGTTAACTTAATACGGTAGGAAAGGATTTTTTCGCTGATTTTATATAGACGTTTGTTTGTAGGAAGTGCGCTGTTACTGACTTTAATTGGTATAGTCTTTATTTATTCAGCGAGTGCTTATTGGAGTGAAGTGCATTATGCGGATGATTTACCATTTTACGTGAAGCAGATAACGTATTTTGCATTAGCCCTTGTATGTTTTACGATTGTGAGTCGTAGCAAGTGGTTATTGGATGAAAAATGGTGGTTTCTTTTATATGCACTCTCCATTGTTTTATTAATCGCTGTACTTATTCCTGGAATTGGTGTATGGCGAAATGGCTCACGAAGCTGGCTAGGGATTGGACCATTGACATTCCAGCCAGCTGAATTTGTCAAAATTACAACACTCGTATATTTAAGTATCGTTCTTGCGAAGTGGAAACGTGGCGAACGCATTATTAAGCTAAAACATTTTATCGTTTTGCTATTACCGATTGCTCTGATTATGATCCAACCGGATTTTGGGTCAGCCTTTATTTTAATTGTAGCCGCATTTATCCTATTCTTTATTGCAAATTATCCAATCAAGTTTTATGCACTGTGCATTATGCTAGGCATAACCGGACTTGTTGCGTTAATTTTGTCTGCACCATACCGACTTGCCCGCATTCAATCCTTTTTAGATCCGTGGCAAGATTCTTTAGGGAGTGGATTTCAGGCAGTCCAATCGTTACTGGCTATTGGACCTGCTGGATTATTCGGACATGGTTTTTTAAAAAGTAGACAAAAATACTTATATTTACCAGAGCCGCAAAACGATTTCATTTTTTCAATTTTGTTAGAAGAAACGGGTTTCATAGGTGGACTTTGTATTGTATGTATTTTTGCGTGCTTTTTATATAGTGGGTATAAATTAGCTACTCATGCCATCTATGTACGCCATTTTTATATCATTAGTGCACTTGTTTCAATGATCGCTGTACAGGCAGCCTTAAATATAGGGGTAGTCATTGGACTGCTACCTGTTACAGGGGTCACACTACCATTCATTAGTTATGGTGGTACATCATTGATGATTTTATGGCTTACAGTTGGAATTATCTACTTATTTGGAGCTACGACAGAAGGAGAGAGAGGAGCATCATGGAAAAAGTAATTGATTTGGAAGATCGCATACCAACATTTCGGCAAAAGCGGCGAAAAAGAACGAACTTTAAATTTATAGTATTAACGACTATTTTCCTCTTCCTTTTGCTCCTGCTTTTGTATTTTCAATCGCCCTATAGCGAAGTGAAAAAAATTGATATTTCAGGACATACACTAGTAGATCGTACATATTATGAGGAATTGTCTGAAATAAAAGTAGGAGACTCCATGTGGGGGATTGATGGTAAGGAAATCGAAGCTAAAATGGAAGCGCTTGATTGGGTGAAAAAAGTAAGTGTACAACGGAAATGGCTAACAACTGTCGTCATTGAAATTGAAGAATGGAAAAAAGTAGCCTATTTAGCGAAAGATAATACATTTTATCCAATGCTCGAAAATGGTGTTTTATATGAAGAAGCAAATGAATTATTGCCCATTGATGCCCCCATTTTCTTGGCGTTTAATGATGAGGATTTGCGTAAGCGACTATTAAAAGAATTAGCCAAGCTAAAACCGGAAGTGCTCGCACTCATTTCGCAAATTAATGCGACTTCTTCTGCTTCAGATCCTTACGCCATTACATTATTTATGAATGATGGTTATGAAGTGCGAGCAGATATTACATCACTTGCAAGTAAGTTAAATTATTATCCGTCTATTATTGCACAAATTGAAAATGAAGAACAATTTGAAAAGGGGATTATTGATATCGAAGTAGGGTCATACTATCGACCGTATACAGAGGAATACACAGCCATTAACTTCGAAGAAGATGTAGGAGAACAGGATGTGATGGAAGATGAAGAACAATCCTCACAATAAAAGGAATGTACTTTGGAATCGAAAATATTTTGTGATTTTAGTCGTCTGTATTATTACCGGCTTTATCATAGGGTACTCCTATAATTTATCAAAAGATGATCGCCAGACGAGTTCGATTTCTA
This sequence comes from Lysinibacillus sp. RU7, assembly GCF_057837305.1. Lineage (NCBI taxonomy): Bacteria > Bacillati > Bacillota > Bacilli > Caryophanales > Bacillaceae > Lysinibacillus > Lysinibacillus sp. RU7. The sequence continues at coordinate 15,570 of NZ_JBYQFK010000038.1, forward strand.
GTCTTTATGTGCAACAAGGTGACACATATCGAGAAGAACTTATTGCACAGCAAGAGCGCAATAAAGAGCTTGCAGAAGAATTAGATATACTACTTCAAACAATCCGAAACTATGAAAAAGAATTTGCAACAAATGAAGGGCAATACGAATCGTTAGTAGAAGAGGCTGAACGATTACGTATTTTGTTAGGTGAACTGCCTGCGGTTGGTGAAGGAATAGCTATTACATTGCGTGACAACGCCTATACGGGCATGACGAATCCGAATGATTATATTGTACACGAAAGCCATATATTTTCTGTCATTAACGAATTGAAAATCTCTGGTGCAGAAGCGATTGCGATTAATGGACACCGATTAAAAACCAATTCGTACATCAGTTGCAATGGACCTGTTATTACGATTGATGGAAGTCAGTATCCAGCGCCGTTTGTTGTGGAAGCAGTCGGGAATCGAGAAACATTGACTGCGGCGCTTGAAATTGAAGGTGGGGTAGTAGACCAGTTGTTAAGCGATCATATCGTTGTAACGGTGGAAAAGAAAGAACAAGTCTTGATGCCTTCTATTGCGAAAGGGAATTCTTAGGAGGTATTGGATGACAAGGAAAATGTATATTCATATTACGCTTATTTCTTTCATTATCGGATTGATGCTTGCAGTGCAATACAATACGGTTCAAAGCCCTGAAAAAAAAGAAACGACAGATGTTTGGGAAATTCGTCAAGACTTATCAGATGAAAAGAAGTTGCATTCAGAGTTGTTGACTAACATTAGACAAGCTCAGGGTATCGTTCGTAAATATGAGGATAAAGAGCTAGGTGATCCCGAGGCCATTTTAGCGCAGACCGTAGAAGATTTACAAGAAGCGGCAGGCCTTAAAGAAGTAACAGGTCCAGGAATAACGATTAGCATTACCCCTTCACCTGAATTAATAGCATTTGGTTATGAAATAAACGAAATCTCACCATCATTGTTAATTCGTCTTGTGAATGATATTTATCGTTATAAAGGACACTATATCGAATTAAATGGACAACGGGTTATTCATTCTTCCGCTATTCGTGATATTAACGGAAAAACAACGATCGGTAGCGTACCTATTGGCAAAACGAACGTTGAGATGATTGTGATTACAGAAACGGAAGAAGAAGCTGCAAAATTGTATAACCACTTAATGGCATCTTCATTTATGGATGAATTTTTCATTGATAATATGATGCTAACTGTAGAGCAACCAGAGGCTACACTGACAGTTCGTGCAACAGATATAGATATTCGTAACACCTATTTAACAGAACATAAAGGGGATTAGAATATGTGGTTACCACTACTAGGATTAATTTTAGGGATTGCACTTGGCGTCTTAACCGATATTCAAATTCCTGCTGTGTATGAAAATTATTTATCCATTGCCGTACTTGCAGCGCTTGATACAATGTTTGGTGGCATTCGTGCACAGCTGCAGCAAGTATATGACGATAAGGTATTTATTTCAGGTTTTTTCTTCAATATTGCGCTTGCGGCAGGGCTTGCCTTTTTAGGGGTGCATATAGGAGTAGACTTGTATTTAGCAGCGATTTTTGCCTTTGGCGTACGGCTGTTTCAAAATATCGCAGTCATTCGTAGGATTTTAATTACAAGATGGGAAGAATACAGAATAAAAAAGCGTGAAAATTCATCAAAATCACGTTAAAATTTGATTACAAGTAGTGATTTACTTAGACATTAATCAGATTTTACAATAGAATTAAAAGTAGAAGTATTTTAAGGAGGTGCAGCGAGTTGAATCATCAAGATATATATATTTCGCTAGATATTGGTTCATCTTCTATTAAAGTATTAATAGGTGAAATGAGTGATAGACAATTACACGTAATTGGCGTCGGACAAATAAAATCAAATGGCATTCGTAGGGGTGCAATTGTAGATATAGATGCAACAGTACAATCCATAAAAAAAGCAGTTGAACAAGCAGAAAGAATGACTGGTTTAACGATTGAAGAAGTCGTACTCGGTGTACCAGCAAATCAAACGGTATTACAATCAGTCAAAGGTGTAGTCGCTGTAAACGGAGACGGTCGTGAAATCTCAGATGATGATTTGGCACGTGTACTGGAATCAGCGCAAAGTATGGTAACACCACCAGAAAAAGAAATCGTTAATTTAATTCCAAAACGGTTTACAGTCGATCTATTATCTGAAATTAAAGACCCACGAGGTATGATTGGGACACGCTTAGAGGTAGATGCCACGATGATTATGACATCGAGAACATTGCTCCATAATGTACTGCGATGTGTAGAGCGTGCCGGTCTAAAAGTGCGAGAAATTTATTTACAACCATTAGCGGCAGGTTATTATGCTTTAACAGAAGATGAAAAAAATCAAGGGACTGCCTATATCGATTTAGGTGGTGGTTCAACAACAATCGCTGTCTTTGAAGATGGATTATTAACACATACCGGAGTAGTAGGGATGGGTGGCGACCAAATTACGAAGGATTTATCCATTGTACTAGAAACATCAACGGAACAAGCAGAGAACATAAAAAAACAGTATGGTCATGCGTTTTTTGACGATGCATCAGATGAACAATTATTTGAAGTTCAAGTAGATGGGACAAGTGCGACAGAGCAATATAGTCAACGCTACATTGCAGAAATTATCGGAGCTCGTGTTGAAGAAATTTTGGAGTATGTATTAGATGAGCTATCTCGACTCGGTGTTCGTGATTTACCAGGTGGGGTTGTATTAACAGGAGGTGTAGCACAGCTAGAAGGTGTAGGACAAGTCGCTCGTCAAGTGATGCAACTTCGTGTGCGTATACATACACCAGATTATATCGGTGTGCGTGACCCTGGTTTCACAACAGCGGTAGGATTAATTCGTTATGCGCATTCAGATGATGAATTTTACGGTAGGAGCTCAGAAATACAACCGGTTTCTGGACCCACTCAATCACCTCCTCCTAAAAAACAATCTAATGCAACTGAGAAAAAAGTCAATCACAAGTCCACAACGACTATTATTGACAAAGCAAAAAAATTCTTTAACAACTTTTTCGAGTGACGATAAAGATATAGAGCAGGAGGAGACAAAATGTTAGAGTTTGATACAAGTTATGACCAAGGCGCGGTCATTAAAGTAATCGGTGTTGGTGGTGGTGGAAACAACGCTGTTAACCGAATGATTGAACATGGCGTGCAAGGTGTCGATTTTATAGCGGTAAACACAGATGCACAAGCATTAGAGCATTCTAAAGCACAATATAAACTGCAAATTGGTGGTAAATTAACACGCGGTCTCGGAGCGGGTGCAAATCCTGAAGTAGGGAAAAAAGCAGCAGAAGAGAGTCGTGAGCAATTAGAAGAAGTACTACGCGGTGCAGATATGGTGTTTGTAACGGCAGGTATGGGTGGTGGTACTGGAACAGGTGCTGCGCCAGTAATCGCTCAAATCTCACGTGATTTAGGTGCGTTAACGGTTGGTGTTGTAACTCGTCCGTTCACATTTGAAGGGCGTAAACGCCAAACGCAAGCGATTGGTGGGATTTCTAACTTAAAAGAAGCAGTTGATACGTTAATTGTCATTCCGAATGATAAGTTATTACAAATCGTTGATAAATCAACACCGATGCTTGAAGCATTCCGTGAAGCAGATAACGTACTTCGACAAGGTGTACAAGGGATTTCAGATTTAATCGCAACACCTGGTTTAATCAACCTTGACTTTGCTGATGTGAAAACAATCATGTCTGATAAAGGTTCTGCTTTAATGGGGATCGGTATTGCAACGGGAGAAAACCGTGCAACAGAAGCAGCAAAAAAAGCTATTTCAAGTCCATTGCTTGAAACGTCAATTGATGGTGCTAAAGGCGTTATTATGAATATTACAGGTGGTTCGAACTTATCGCTATACGAAGTACAGGAAGCAGCAGACATCGTAGCCTCAGCTTCCGATGAAGAAGTAAACATGATTTTCGGTTCTGTTATCAATGAGAACTTAAATGATGAAATTATCGTAACTGTAATCGCTACAGGTTTTTCAGACGATATTATTCCAGCTGGCTCGTCATCGCCACGTCAAACACTTGGACTTGGGGGACGTACAGCTACTGTTCAACCAGTACAACAAGTACGTCATGAACCTGTTCAACAAGAACCAGTTCGCCAAGTATCATCTCAAGATGATCAATTAGATATTCCGACATTTTTACGTAATCGTCGTAATCGTAATCAATAGTTTACTAGCCTACAAGATTTTATGCTTGTAGGCTTTTTATTTTGTCTGAAAATGTCACATTACTACTGATTTTGTAAAGTAATTTCTAGAAAATCATTCACTGTTTTGACAAATTGCTCAATTCCTTCGTGGTACTGTATGGCTAGGAGGTTTTTTTGCATGGCTGGAGAATGGCTCCTTGTTGTAAACACAATTTATAATTATATGTTGCTCTCCTTCACACAAACGATTACAAATGTTCGGGTAACGAAGACGAAATTATGGATTATGGCAGCGCTCAGTAGTTTAATAGGGATACTGTTATTCCCTTCCATAATCGGTGTTTTCACAAGTTTTTTTATCTTAGTACTTGCATTCCCTATACAAACATTGTTGTTTAGACAGGCTTTTGTATTATTTATCGCAACGCTTGTCGTTGGAGGTCTTTTAACGGCTATTCAATCATATGCTAGCAGTAAATACAACATGCTTGTTTTGTGGATTGCGTTTGCTGCACTTATTCTTTTTTTTCTTGTTAGACACTATAGGTTACAGTGGATTTTTCGACAAAATACATTCCATACATCATGCACATTGCAGTTTTTAGGGAATTCTATTACACTACCTGCGTTTATTGATACGGGAAATACATGTATTGAGCCAATTAGTGCAATGCCTGTTCATTTTGTATCGTTACCAGCTATTAAGCAACAATTAGCTACAGATTTTGTACATGCGCTGACAAGTTGGAAACAAGATCAGCCATATGAACTTGACATGTTTTCGAAGGATGTACAGAAACGATTGCGTGTAGTACCGATTCAAACGGTACAAGGTGATACGCTCGCACTCGCTTTTCGGTTAGAGACACTTACAATGGGTGAGCAAACATTTTACGGTCATTATATTGTCTTTACAGCAAAAGATGCTAAGTTTCCAAGACAAGTAGATGTTATTCTCCATGTGTCTATGCTTCCTATCACATAAAAAAGGGGGACACTCATTGCTTCAAAAGCTACGCTTACTTTTTTTACGCATTTGGCGGAAAATTTCACGTCAGGGAACATACTATATAGGAGGACATGATGCATTGCCAGTACCATTAACTCGAGAAGAAGAATTAACCGTTGTCAAAGCATTTATGGATGGAGATTTAGGTGCTCGTGATACATTAATTGAGCGTAATTTACGTCTTGTTGTGTATATTGCGAGAAGATTCGATAATACAGCAACGCCAATTGAAGATTTAATTAGTATTGGTTCAATTGGGTTAATTAAAGCCATTGAAACGTTTAATACAGAAAAAAATATAAAATTGGCCACATATGCTTCACGTTGTATCGAGAACGAAATTTTAATGCATCTTAGAAAAACGAGTCGTATGAAAAGTGAAGTGTCGCTAGATGAACCACTGAATTCCGATGCAGATGGAAATGAGTTGTTGTTATCGGATATTTTAGGCACGGAAGAGCATATTATTTCAGATGATGTAGAGCGAAAACTACAGCGTCAGCATATGTTCCACGCGATTAATTGTTTAAACCCACGCGAAAAATATATTATGGAATGCCGTTTTGGTTTAAATGGTAAAACAGAAATGACACAAAAGGAAGTAGCGGATCATTTAGGCATATCACAATCGTATATTTCGCGCCTGGAGAAGAAGATTATTTTAGACCTACGTGAATATTTAAATGAACCGATTGCGTAAATTGGTTGAAATTGGCGTGGTGTAGATACGCATAGTCTCACCTCATACGGACAAACTGAACGATAAAAAGGTTCGGAGGAAAAGAGATGGTTCGTATGAAAGTAGAACTATGTGGTGTCGATACATCGACGTTACCTATTTTAAAACATGAAGAAATGAAAGCTTTATTTGAACGTATGCAAGCTGGTGAAGAGGAAGTACGTGAACAGCTCGTTATGTGCAATTTACGTTTGGTATTAAGTATTGTGGGTCGTTTTTCTTATCGCGGCGAGCAAGCAGATGATTTGTTCCAAGTAGGCTGTATTGGTTTATTAAAAGCGATTGATCATTTTGATTTAAAACATAATGTGCGATTTTCCACATATGCAGTACCAATGATTGTCGGAGAAATTCGACGTCATTTACGTGATCATCATGCATTAAGAGTCTCGCGTTCATTACGAGATATTGCGTATAAAGCAATGCAAGCAAAGGAACAATTTGTACTAGAGCATTCATATGAACCAACATTACAGCAAATTGCAGAGATGCTTGAAATGAAACAGGAAGATGTACTATATGCGTTAGATGCGATACAAGACCCAATGTCCTTACAAGAACCGATTTACGCGGATGGCACGGATCCGGTGTACATGCTGGATCAGTTAAAAGGCGATGTGTCAGAAGATCAGTGGGTTGCCTATGTATCGGTAAAAGATAGTATGCAAAAGCTGGATGAACGCCAACAACTCATCGTCGCAAAACGCTTCTACTACGGGGAAACACAAACGGAAATTGCCAAAACATTAGGCATATCACAAGCGCAAATATCGCGTTTAGAAAAAAGTGCAATTGCACTGATGCAGAAAGACTATAAAGTTGACTAGAGCGCACATCATGTGCGCTTTTCTTCACAATTGGGGAAAGATTCTTTAGAAAAAAACAAAAGGTGGAGTGCTATGTTAAGATTTTCAACGGTGCAACAAAAAGAGATGATAGAGGCTGGGAGTGGCCGTTTTATTGGTTATATTGTGGATGCGGAAGTGAATGAAAAAAGTGGTCATATTGAGTACTTTTTTGTGGCACAACCGAGGAAGATTTCGCAAATTCTTCACAAAGAAGATAGTATAAAAAAAGTAGCAATTAGTGATATTCTCATAGTAGGCAAGGATGTGATTTTAGTAAAAACGGCTTCCGTATAGGTCGCCCTATTCATTGATAAATCACCTTTAGCTTGATACAATAATATAAACTAATATTGTAAAGTTGGGAAAAAAGTGACCGAAATTATTAATAATTTAAAATGTATTCAAAAAAAAATAGAAGATGCACAACATAGAGCAAATGTATCGCAACAAGTAAATATCGTAGCAGTAACAAAAGAAGTAGATGTAGCACGTACGCAGGAAGCGCTTGCAGCAGGTCTTGTACATCTAGGCGAAAACCGCCCAGAAGGATTACATACAAAGCTTGAACATATTAAATCTGGTGTAAAATGGCATTATATAGGCTCATTACAAACGCGGAAAGTAAAACAAGTGATAAACGATATTCATTTTTTACATTCATTAGACAGAATTAGTTTAGTGGAAGAGATTGAAAAACGCGCTGAACAGCCGGTTAAATGCTTTGTTCAAGCAAATGTTTCAGGTGAGGAATCGAAGCATGGCTTGTCAAAGGAAGAGGTCATTCCGTTTATTCAACAACTAGCTGCTTACACAAAAATCGAAGTCGTCGGGTTAATGACAATGGCTCCAAATACAGAAGATGAACACATCATTCGCAATGTATTTCGTGAAGTAAAAAAACTTCAACAGGAAGTTATTGCCTTACAATTACCATATGCTCCATGCACAGAACTTTCTATGGGAATGTCAAATGACTACGAGATTGCTGTAGAGGAAGGAGCAACCTTTGTAAGAATTGGCACGGCTCTTGTTGGATGATGAAAGAAGGGACGGTGGATGAGTATGAAAAACATTATAAAAAATTTCTTCTACTTAGAAGATGAGGAAGAACATGTAACACATGATGAAGTGACTGAAAAGAATGTAAAACAACAGCAATCTGAAGTGCCTCCTGCTATTAATGCGCGATTTAAAAAAGAGCGCAAAGTTGTCCCACAACAGTTACCACATGTGTCTGCTCCATCGCAAAACAATGTGGTAAGTCTCCATGCAGCAACAACAACAAAGGGCGCCAAAGTCGTATTAGTAGAGCCTCGTGTTTACGCAGAAGCACAAGATATTGCCGAAAATTTAAAAAATAAACGTGCGACAATTGTAAATCTACAACGTATTGAGCGTGATCAAGGGATACGTATTATTGACTTTTTAAGTGGTACAGTATATGCATTAGGTGGCGATATTCAACGAATTGGGACAGATATTTTCTTATGTACACCAGAGAATGTAGAAGTATCAGGAGAAATTTCAAATTATATTATTGATGAAATTTAGAAGCTAGAGAGGTATTTAGATGATTTATTATATTATTATGCAGGCATTTACGATTTACACGTTTATGCTGATTGCATACATTTTGCTATCGTGGATTCCAGCGGCGCAAGACTCCGCTGTAGGTCGCTTTTTAGCAACAGTATGTGAACCGTACTTAGGTTTTTTCCGAAAGTTTATTCCGCCAATTGGCATGATTGATATTTCACCAATTGTTGCGTTGTTTGCACTACGCTTTATTCAACAAGGTTTATTAAATGTTATTAGCTACATTATTTAAGTCTTTCCCCGTACAATGTTTCGCATTGTAAGGGGATTTTATTTAACAAGGAGTTACGAAAATGGAGCATTTAATTCAGCACTTTCGAAAAGATGAACAGCCATTTATTGAACAAGTCGTTGGTTGGCAGCGCGAAGTGGAAGATCGTTATGCACCGCGCTTAACGGATTTTTTAGACCCACGGCAACGTTTTATCGTGAGTACTGTAATCGGTCAGTCAGATGACTTCACCGTTTTTATGGAAGGTGGATTTCAAGCACCTGAGCGCATGCGGATGATAATCGCACCTTCCTATTATGTGCCAGAAGAACATGATTATCATCTTACAATCTTTTCAGTGAGCTATCCTTCGAAATTTGTACAAATTAGACACCCCGATGTGTTAGGGGCACTTCTGTCACTCGGTGTTGAACGGGGCAAATTTGGTGATATTCGTGTGGCTGAAAATACGGTAGAATTTGCAGTGGCAAAGGAAGTAGCGGATTATGTACGTACGAATTTATCAAGCATTGGTAAAGTGAAAGTACATATGGAGGAAGTAGGAACAAGGTCGCTTTTACAGCTAGAAGAACAATGGGGAGAAATCTCTTGTACCGTTTCTTCGATGCGTCTTGACGTTGTGCTTGCGACTGTACTAAATCTTTCTCGTCAAAAATCGCAAAGTCTCATTACAGCAGGTCGTGTAAAAGTCAATTGGACCGTTCGCGAGCAAGTGGCATTTGAATTACAAGAAGGCGATATTATTTCTGCACGAGGTTTTGGCCGTTTAAAAGTAATCATGACAGAAGGGCGGACAAAAAAAGATAAAATTCGCCTACAAATAGGTCGATTAGAGCAAAAACTATGACTATCTGTAGAAAAAAACGAAAAAATGATGTCAATTAAACGCTAACAAAGTATAATGTTTAATAAATAGTAACGTGCAAAGGAGAGTAGCGACATGCCATTATCCCCCTTAGATATACATAATAAGGAGTTTACGCGTGGCTTCCGTGGCTATGCTGAGGACGAGGTAAACGAATTTTTAGATCAGATTATTAAAGATTACGAGATTGTTTTACGTGAGAAAAAAGAGCTTGAAGACAAAATTAAAACAATGACAGAACAGATGGGTCACTATAACAATTTAGAAGAGACATTACAAAAGTCGATTATTATTGCACAAGAAGCAGCGGAAGAGGTACGCCGCAACTCCCAAAAGGAAGCAAAGCTCATTGTGAAAGAAGCCGAGAAAAATGCAGATCGTATCGTGAATGAGGCTTTATCGAAAGCACGTAAAGTGACAATTGAAATTGATGAGTTAAAAAAGCAGTCTAAAGTGTTCCGTAACCGCTTTAAGATGCTAGTAGAAGCACAACTGGATTTATTGAATGCAGATGATTGGGATAATTTACTGGAATATGATGTTACATTGACCGAGATTCCAATACAAACACGTGAAAAGTATGAAACAGAGGATGAGAACTTACGTTCAATTTAAGCAGAAAAGCTTGACGCGCCGCAAGCAGTTTCATATACTGATACACAAAAGACGTTTATATGCATAATCAGCTACGATGGAGACAGTATGTTTAAATTGCTGTGAAGCGATTCGAGGATGGTGGGAGCTCGAACAAAAAGCAATTTTTACAGAAAATCACTCTGGAGCTAGTTCATTGAATTGTAGTAAGTGAACTCGTGATACGCGACGTTACAGCGACTAAGAGGCAGTAATTGTTTACTGTAAATTAGGGTGGTACCACGAAAAGACAGCTTTTCGTCCCTTTTTGGGATGAAGGGCTTTTTATTTTGCATGTAAACAAATAACAGGAGGATTACGAATGGTAGAGTATAAAGACACGTTGTTAATGCCAAAAACAGATTTCCCGATGCGCGGAGGATTGCCAACAAAAGAGCCGCAAATCCAAGCGAAGTGGAATGAAATGGATATTAACAAATTAGTAAATGAACGTACAAAGGATCGTCCGCATTTCGTATTACATGATGGCCCTCCGTATGCAAACGGTGATATCCATATCGGGCATGCGCTAAACAAAGTGATTAAAGATATGATTAATCGCCATCGTTCAATGACTGGTTTTCATGTACCTTATGTACCAGGTTGGGACACACATGGTTTACCAATTGAGCAAGCATTAACAAATAAAGGTGTTAATCGCAAAGAAATGTCGGTTGCACAATTCCGCGAACTTTGTGAAAAATATGCGTATGAGCAAATCGATAATCAGCGTGAACAATTTAAACGTTTAGGTGTGCGCGGGGATTGGGAAAATCCATACATCACATTAAAGCCGGAATTTGAAGCGCGTCAAATCGAAGTATTCGGTAAAATGGCGGAAAAAGGCTACATTTACAAAGGCTTAAAACCGGTGTACTGGTCACCATCATCTGAATCAGCACTAGCAGAAGCGGAAATTGAATATAAAGATGTAAAATCACCATCCATTTATGTATCATTCCCGATTAAAGATGCAAAAGGTGCCGTTCCTGCGGATGCGAAATTTATTATCTGGACAACAACACCTTGGACATTACCAGCAAACCTTGGGATTTCTGTAAACCCAGAATTCACATATGTAGTCGTAGCAGTGGAAGATAAAAAATTCATCATTGCAAAAGACTTACTTGAAAATGTGGCAAATGCAATTGGTTGGGCATCTTATGAAGTACTTCAAGAAGTAAAAGGGCAAGAGCTTGACCGTGTTGTAGCGCAACACCCATTCTATGATCGCGATTCACTTGTGATGGTGGGTGAGCACGTCACAGCGGAAGCTGGTACAGGATGTGTACACACGGCACCAGGTCACGGGGAAGACGACTTTAACATTGGGAAAGCGTATGGTTTACCTGTTTTATCGCCAGTGGATAACCGCGGTTGTTACACAGCGGAAGCACCAGGCTTTGAAGGCATTTTCTATGATGATGCCAATAAATTAGTAACAGAAAAATTACAAGAAGTAGATGCATTAGAAAAACTAAACTTCTTTACGCACTCTTATCCGCATGACTGGCGTACGAAAAAGCCGGTTATTTACCGTGCGACACCACAATGGTTTGCGTCAGTTGAAGCATTCCGTGATGAATTATTACAAGCGGTGGAAGATACGACATTCACACCGGCATGGGGTGAAACACGTCTTTACAATATGATTCGTGATCGTGGTGACTGGTGTATTTCCCGTCAACGTGCATGGGGGGTACCAATTCCAGTATTCTACGCGGAGAATGGCGAAGAAATCATTACGTCAGAAACAATTGCACATGTCGTACAGTTATTCCGTGAGCATGGTTCAAATATTTGGTTCCAAAAAACAGCGAAAGAATTATTACCTGAAGGCTTCACACATCCAGGTAGTCCGAATGGCGAGTTCACAAAAGAAAACGACATTATGGACGTTTGGTTTGACTCAGGCTCATCGCACCAAGGTGTATTAGTAGAGCGCGGCATGAAATACCCAGCAGATCTTTACTTAGAAGGTTCTGACCAATACCGTGGCTGGTTTAACTCATCCCTTATTACATCTGTTGCGATTAATGGCTACGCACCATATAAAGGGTTACTATCGCACGGTTTCGTATTAGACGGTGAAGGTCGTAAAATGAGTAAGTCTTTAGGCAATGTGATTATTCCGCAAAAAGTAATGGATCAATACGGTGCAGATATTTTACGTTTATGGGTAGCGTCTGTTGACTATACAGGCGACGTGCGTATCTCGATGGATATGTTAAAGCAAGTTTCTGAGGTATATCGTAAAATCCGTAACACGCTTCGTTTCTTACACGGGAACGTGACAGACTTCAATCCAGCGACTGATCGTGTAGCGTATGAAGATTTACGTGAAATGGATCAATACATGTACATGCGTATGCAAGACGTATTAAAAGCTGTACGTACGGCATACGACCGTTATGAGTTCTCAGCGGTATATCACACAATCAACAACTTTGTAGCAATTGAGTTATCTTCATTCTACTTAGATATTGCAAAAGATGTTGTGTATATTGAAGGTGTAGACAATCAAGATCGTCGTGCAATGCAAACAGTGATGTACGATACGCTACAAATGTTATTAAAAGTACTAACACCAATTATTCCACATACGACGGAAGAATTATGGGGTTACTTAGGTGCTGAGGAAGCTTCTGTTCAATTAACAGACTTCCCAGAAGTAGATGAAAAAGAAAACTTTGAACAGTTACGTGCAAAATGGAGTAATGTCATTGCGATTCGTGATGAAGTGTTAAAAGCACTTGAAGAAGCGCGTAATGCAAAAGTAATCGGGAAATCGTTAGAAGCGAAATTATCTGTATATGCAGATCAAGAAGCAGTGGAGCTTCTAAAAGATGCAACGATTGACTTTGCACAATTATCGATTGTTTCACAATTTGTTGTTGCTGGTACAAAAGATGAGGCGCCAGAAAATGCATTAGTCTTAGATAAGACAGCAATCGTTGTAGAAAAAGCAGACGGTGAAAAATGTGAACGCTGCTGGACGATTTCTGAAACAGTTGGCTCGAACGAAGCACACCCAACATTATGTGCACGTTGTGGAGAAGTTGTAGAGAAGTATTACCAATAATTATTTAGCATGTAAATAAGCGGATTACTCCGTTTATTTACATGCTTTTTTTAATTAATCATCTAGAGCATTGGAAGCAATCTTATAGCTGATGCTTGCTCCGTATCACTAGTAAACAATCGTTGTTAGTTAACGAACGATGGAATGATTATTTATAAAAAACTTTAATTTCCTCTTGATTTATAGAGTGATAATCATTATCATTCTTTAATATGAAATAGTTTGATAGCCAAGTAGGCATTGAAAGGATATGACATAATGAAATTCAGCAAAAAATTATCAGCGTTATTAGTAGCGAGTAGTATTTTAATGGCAGCTTGTGGAGAAGAGGCGACAAAAGAACAGGAAAATGCAGTAGAGCCAGCGCAAGTGGAGACAGAAAAGGTAAGTTTGTCAGCTGAAGTAGAAGCATATCAACAATTTGCGGTAGAGCAAATGGAGAAATTTGTTATTGAAACGGAAAACTTCGTTAACCTATTTAAATCAGGTGATATTGAAGCAGCAAAGGCAGCATATGCGCCTGCACGTATGTATTTTGAACGTTCAGAGCCTATTGCAGAAAGCTTTGGCGATTTAGATCCACGTATCGACGGGCGTTTAGCGGATTTAGAAGAAGAAGGGCAAGGGATGGAAGAGTGGTCAGGTTACCACAAGCTAGAGTATGCATTATGGGTTGAAAATACGACAACGGGTTATGAGCAAGTGGCCGATCAATTGTTAGTGGATGTGAAACAATTATATGCACTTGTACAAACAGTGGAAGTGGAACCAGAGCTATTAGTGACAGGAGCTGTTGACCTATTAAACGAAGTGTCCACATCGAAAATTACGGGCGAAGAGGAAATTTACTCGCATACGGACCTTTACGACTTTAAAGCCAATATTGAAGGGGCAGAGAAAATTTTTGAGATTTTACGTCCGAAATTAGAAGCGAAAGATGCAGATTTAGTAGCAACGTTAGATGAGAAATTTAGTGCAATGAATGATTTATTAGTGAAATATGAAGACGGAAAAGGTGGTTATGTGTCATACGAAGTATTAACAGAAGATGATACAAAAGCACTGGCAACAGCAGTAAACGAATTAGGTGAGCCATTAAGTCAAATGGGTATTGTCATCGAATAGTATAGGAGCTTTTATATGGCAGAAAAAATTACGAGACGAGAAATGTTGAAGCTTTCTGGATTTGCGATTGCAGGCGCAGCAATTGGCGCCTCAGGTCTTGGTGGTGTGATGAAAATGCTAGAGGATGAGGCGCCAAAAGCTTCTACTCATGCCGTCGCGTTTTATGGGAAGCACCAACCAGGCATTACGACGCCTCATCAATCCAATGTATATTTTGCATCGCTCAATTTTGTTGGACAGTCTAAAGCGCAACTCCAAAAATTATTTCAAGATTGGACGCGCTATAGTGAACGGATGATGCAAGGGCAATCCGTTGAAGATGAGGATGCTACTAAACATGTACCACCTGTTGATACAGGAGAGTCATTTGATTTAGATGCATCGAATTTAACGCTAACATTCGGAGTAGGGCCGTCGTTATTTGAACATGCCTCATTAGGGCTACAAAATAAAAAGCCTACGGAATTAGTGGATTTACCTCATTTCCCGAAAGACCAGCTACAAAAGCAATGGACAGGTGGAGATTTATGTATTCAAGCATGTGCAGATGATCCGCAAGTGGCCTTCCATGCGGTACGTAATTTACTACGTGTCGGTAGTGGGGTTGTACAGTTGCATTGGTCTCAATCGGGCTTTATGTCGATGCCGACAGATGGTAGTACGCCGAGAAATTTATTTTCTTTTAAGGACGGGACGGTTAATCCGAAAACAACGAGTGAATTTGATGAGCATGTATGGGTATCCAATCACACTCAGTCTTGGCTAAATAACGGCACGTATTTAATCGTTAGAAGAATACAAATGCATTTAGAAACATGGGATCGTACATCGCTACATCAGCAAGAAATGACATTTGGGCGTTATCGACATAATGGGGCATTATTCGGACAGGCCGATGAGTTTGCTGAAACGGATGTGTTCGCAAAAGATGTGGAAGGGGAGCCTGTTATTCCAGAAAACTCCCATGTGTACTTATCACGTCTTGCGAAACAAACGATTTATCGTCGTCCATTCTCTTATGCTTCCGGTACTGTAACAGAAACAGGGGCTTATGATAGTGGCTTGCTGTTTATCTCGTTCCAAAAACATCCGAAGCAGTTCATCGATATTCAAAACAGCTTAGGGCGTATGGATAAATTAAATGAATATATTACACATCGGGGAAGTGCATTATTTGCCTGTCTACCGGGTGTTAAAAAAGGGAGTTATTTAGGTGAAGCGCTTTTTACAAGTTTGTAGTATCGTCGTAATGAGCTTGCTCTTTTTCGCACCTATTACAAAAGCATCTGATTATAGCGAGCTATACGTGTTAATTACAGATGCAATCATTAATACGAACCAGCAAAATGAAGAGCAAGCTCAACAGGCGCTTCAAGAAATTGAACAATTGTGGGCTACGTATAGCTCAGAGCAAGTAGAAGCAAAGACAGAGGCCGATCAGGCGATTGAAGCGGTCATGCATGCAAATGATGCGGCGTCTCGAGTAAAGGCACTTTCGCAGTTGTCAAAAGCACTATCAGCTCTGGACTTAGCAGAAAATCCGATTGATGAAAAAGCAGAGCGTGAATCGTTTTATTCGAAGTTTAGTCCGTTTATGACACAATGGGAAGAGGCTTACTTAACAAATGACACGGAGAAAATCCAAGAAGCCTATAAAATGCTCGATACCAAATGGAACCAATACGAAAAGCCGGTACGTGCGCAAAGTATTGGGTTATACGGACAAATCGAAAGCCAATTAGCGTTTATGCGCATTGCGTTATCGAATGAAACACCGGATATCGCGTTAGCCAACTCTTATTTTACGACGTTAAAATCGTATATCGAACAGTTTATGACCGGTGAAGATATTGTAGTGGAAGACAAGGGCTATTCATTGCAGACGCTAATTGATTTAATCGATGATGCGCTAAAAGGCATCGAACAAACAGATTATCGTACAGCGGCAGATGCTTTAACAGAGTTCATCATTGTTTGGCCGAATGTAGAAATCGAAGTGTCGACACGCAATAGCTCGCTGTATAATAAATTAGAAAGTGATATTCCCATTTTAGTCAGTCGTTTATCCCAAACGACACCGAAAGTAGAGGAAGTCGAAGGGCAGTTACAAACATTTAAAAAAGAAATTCAGCTAATTCAAAATGATGATAGCTATTCGTTTTGGGATGCTGCATTAATTTTATTACGTGAAGGCTTAGAAGCGATTTTAATCATTATGGTGCTCGTTTCCTTCTTAAAGCGCTCTAATCAAGAACGAATGGTGAAATGGATTTATTCAGGGGCAGCAGCAGGTATCCTTCTATCTGCTGGGATGGCAATTTTACTAGCAGTTGTATTTGATTCTTTAACATCAGGGACAAATCGTGAAATGATTGAAGGCTGGGTAGGACTTGCAGCGGCGATGATGATGATTGGTGTCGGTGTATGGCTCCATAGTAAATCGACTGTGCAATCATGGAATACTTATTTATCGAAGCAGATGGGCCATGCCATTTCAAAAGGGTCTGTGCTGGCGATGGCTTTTATTAGTTTCTTATCGGTATTCCGAGAAGGGGCAGAGACCATTTTATTTTATGCGGGTATTATTCCGAAAATCGAAATGTTTGACTTTGTTTTAGGCATTGTGATTGCCATTATTATTTTAATCATCGTTGCTTTGGCATTAACAAAGCTCAGTGGGAAAATTCCGATTCATAAGTTTTTCTTTGTCGCGACAATTATGATTTATATATTAGCCTTTAAAATTATCGGAACAAGTATCCATACACTACAATTAACAGATGTCGTCTCAACAAATGTTGTGGATGTTTTACCTGTTATGAGTGCAATCGGTTTTTATCCAACCGTGGAAACGATACTTGGGCAAGCGATTTTATTGTTTATTTGGGCGTTTGTCTCATGGAAACAGCGTAAACATTAATATAAGGTGCACGAAAGCCACATAGCTTTTGTGCATCTTTTTTATGGACGAAAAGAATAGGACAGCAAAAAATATTATTGTCATCATTATTCGAAAGTGATTCCTTTGTGTTAGAATGGGATAGATATGCATATAGGGGGCGTCTAGGTGAAAAGGTTTTATGGAATTGCCATCATTGTCATTTTACTCGACCAACTAACAAAGTGGATGGTCGTTAAAAATATGGAGCTTGGTGAGCGAATTGCTATTTGGGATCCGTGGTTTGGTTTGCTTTCGCATCGAAATCGCGGCGCAGCATGGGGCATGCTACAAGGGCAAATGTGGCTCTTTACGATTGTGACGATCGGCGTTATTATCGCGATTATTTATTTTTATCATACGGAGGCAAAGGGAAAACCATTTTTCCAAGTGAGTTTAATGCTGCTGTTAGGTGGGGCAATCGGGAACTTTATTGACCGTTTATTGTTAGGAGAAGTGGTCGATTTTGTGGATGTATTGATTCCAGTCGTTAACTACCATTTCCCGATTTTTAATATTGCGGATGCCGCATTAACAATTGCTGTCGTTATGCTATTAATTGCAATTTTGGTAGAAGATCGAGTAGAAAAGAAAAAGGTGAAAAAATGAACGTAACATATACAATGGAAGAACAACATGCAGGAGAGCGTCTAGATAAAGCATTATCGAGCCTGCAATCAGAATGGTCACGTACGCAAATTGGGAATTGGATTGATGAAAATCGCATTAAAGTAAACGGGGCGGAAGTCAAAGCCAAGTACAAAGTTAAAGCAGGCGATGTCATTGAGATTGAGGTACCAGAAGCAGAGCCGTTAGAAATTGTAGCAGAAGATTTACAGCTAGAAATCGTTTATGAGGATAAAGATGTATTAGTAGTAAATAAACCCCGTGGTATGGTTGTGCATCCAGCACCGGGTCATACGACAGGAACGCTTGTCAACGGCTTAATGTACCACTGTAAAGATTTATCAGGGATTAACGGGGTGATGCGCCCAGGTATCGTGCACCGTATCGATAAAGATACATCTGGTTTACTGATGGTGGCCAAAAATGATGTCGCACATGAAGGGTTAGTAAATCAGCTCGTAGAGAAAACGGTCACACGTAAATATACAGCACTTGTACATGGGCATATTGCGCACGATAAAGGAACAATTGATGCCCCGATTGGACGTGACTCTAAAGACCGCCAAAAGCAAGCGATCGTGGATGGTGGTAAACATGCTGTGACGCATTTCCAAGTGCTTGAACGCTTCGGCGATTATACGCTAGTAGAGTGCCGTTTAGAAACAGGACGTACACACCAAATTCGTATCCACATGAATTATATCGGTTTCCCATTAGTTGGTGATCCAAAATATGGTCCGAAGAAAACAATCGACTTTGGTGGACAAGTATTACATGCTGGGGTGTTAGGTTTTATACAGCCTGTAACAGGTGAATACTTAGAATTCGAAGCGCCACTGCCACAGGATTTTGTCGATTTATTAGCCGAGCTGAGAAAATAATATGACACGAAGGAACTGCCGAAATGGTAGTTCCTTTTTATAACTGGTAATGAGTAAAAGTAGATGCTAAAAATACCGGTTCTATAATAAATGTTGGGGTTTTCATACAATTTATGAAAAATAAAATGCACAACATCACCTGTTTTACTATAC
>NZ_JBYQFK010000039.1:0-30457 GCF_057837305.1 Lysinibacillus sp. RU7
GATGTCCAAAATTTTGTTTCTTATTCAGAAACATTTATTGTTAACGTTTTGCTTGTTCAGTTTTCAAAGTTCATTTTCGTTACCGTTTTAGTAGCAACTTTTATATCTTAACACTTGAATCTTTTTGTGTCAACAACTTTTTTGAAGTTTTTTCAGATATCTCATTTCGCTTCTCAGCAACTTTTATATAATATCATCTATCGACTGTTAAGTCAACATCTTTCTTAAGTTGTTTTTATTGCGTCTTAACGACTTGAATAAATATATCATGTTATTAAGTATAATACAAGACTTTTAAAAAACTATTTTAAAAAAGATAAAAATATTACTACCCCTATCCCTGAGAATCCTAATATCGTAACAGTTAAAATAGAAAACAAATTGATTGTAATTTCTGTACCATAATAAGAAAACACCAAATGAATAATATAAAGAACACAAATACTTAGTGCAAAGCGGAACCAAAATATAGACAGCCTTTCTAACCAAACACCCTTTTTATTCTTTCTTCCTATTAATAGAACAAAAAACAGCAACAAGCAAATAGCGCCGATTAAATACGCTTGCATATACTCTTCCCCCTCTAAACAGAAGTATATGCCTTTGCTGTTGCTGTTATTTCTATTTAATGATAACACGTCGAATACGAGCTTCTTTAAATAAATAAAAATGGATACCTTCTAACGCTTTTCGTTGAGCGATGATATCCAAATTATAATCATCCATCAACTCTTCTAATACTTTCGCATTATGGTAATCTTCCTTTGTCTCTTTCATTAAACGAACGAGCTTATCATCGAATTCTTTTTTTAATTTTCCTTTACGAGTAAAGAACACCTCAATCACTCACCTTACAATTCGCGTCGACCTTCTAACGCTTTTGATAGCGTTACCTCATCCGCATATTCTAAATCGCCGCCAACTGGTAATCCATGTGCGATACGTGTCGTACGAATGCCAGACGGTTTTACTAAACGGGAAATGTACATTGCTGTTGCTTCCCCTTCAATCGTCGGATTTGTTGCTAAAATCAACTCCTGCACACGCTCATCGTGCAGACGCGTTAATAGAGAAGCTACATTAATATCTTCTGGACCGACGCCATCCATTGGTGAGATCGCACCGTGTAACACATGATATAACCCGCTATAATCACGCATTTTTTCCATCGCAATGACATCTTTCGGGTCTTGTACAACACAAATCATCGATGGATCGCGTTGTTTATCAGAACAAATATGACAAGGGTCAATATCTGTAATGTGACCACATTGAGAACAGTATAGTAAATTACGCTTTGCATCAATTAATGCTTTAGCAAAATTAGAGACTGTATCTTCTTTCATTGTTAACACGAAAAATGCCAGCCTGGCCGCAGTTTTCGGCCCAATGCCTGGCAATTTCATAAAGCTATCAATTAATTTTGATATTGGTTCAGGATAGTGCATAGTCACTACCTCCTAGAACGGAAGGTTTAAGCCTTGCGTGAATTTACCCATTGTTGCATTTGTCGTTTCATCTACTTTTTTCAGCACTTCGTTTGTTGCGATAACGATTAAATCTTGTAACATTTCGATATCTTCTGGGTCCACTACGGATGCGTCTAAATTTACTTCAAGTACTTGACGTTGACCGTTCATAATAACTTTCACCATGCCACCGCCAGCTGTCCCTTCAAATTGCTGTTGGTTTAATGCTTCTTGTGCTTCCATCATTTCTTTTTGCATTTTTTGCATTTTTTTCATCATGCCTTGCATATTACCCATACCACGCATATTGAATTCCTCCTAAAAGTTCAAATATTAATCTTCGATAACCTCAACAAAATCTTTACCAAATAAATTTTCCGCTTCTACCACAACCGGGTCTTGTGATGCAACCGGCACAGCGTCTTCGATAAACAGCTCGGATTCCTGAACCATTTCAGCTTGATCTTGCTTCTTTTGATTTAAACCGTTATCTCGAATAAATTCTTCACGCAATGTGAGCCATTGTGCTTCTGGGATACATAGCATTTCATACGTTGTCCCAAGCTGCGATGCCAAATTGTGTGTAAAAACTGATGTAAATTCCCTATTGTCGGCTACCATTTGACAATGAATATCATACTTGAATTTTACCACAAAAGCATTAGAAGATGCCGCAACAGGTTCTGCATCATTTAAAAGTGCCGCTTGTGATTTTTGAAGTAGTGCCAAGCTTTGAGCCCAAACCGATTTTATTTTTTGAATATCTTCTTTCGTTGCAATTTTTAATATTTCTTGAATTCGACCAATCGGCGCTTTAAAGCCATTTGGTATTTTGGCTCGTGGACGTTCCTGCTTTTGTTGTACTACATTCACAGGTCCGCCACCCGCTTGCAGTTGTTGCGTAAGCTGACGTACCATATTTTCTAAGGCACCCACTTTACTTTGGATCGCTGGATCAATCGTCGTTGTCCCAACTGAATTATGCTGCGCCATTTTTAGTAAAGCTGTTTCTAAATAAATTTTTGTATGATGAGAAAAGCGCATCTCTTGCTGTGTCTTAGCCAAAATATCGATAAAACTATAAAGCGTATCTGGTGTATACCTGTTCGCCAGTTCGATAAATCGCTCTTCTGGTGCAACGATTTGTAGTAAGTCCGCTAAATCCCCTCCTGTTTGTAGCAGGAGCAAATCACGGAAAAACGTAATTAAATCTTCCGCTAGTCGGAGCGGCTCTTTCCCGTTTGCAACTAATTCTTCTAATAAGGAAAGAACTTTTGCTACATCCTTTTCAAGAAGCGCTTGCGAAATAGCACAAAACACATCTTGGCTAACTGAACCTGTCACAAGAAGCGCATCTTCTGCCTTCACCATCTCACTACTAAACGACACAACTTGATCCAATAAACTAAGTGCGTCACGCATACCACCTGCAGCAGATTGTGCAATCACCTTTAACGCTTGCTCTTCAAATGGTAAATCTATATCTTCAAGCACTACTTTCATGCGCTCTAAAATATCTTGCGTTGATAAACGTTTAAAATCAAAGCGCTGACAACGGGAAATAATCGTTGCAGGCAATTTATGCGGCTCTGTTGTAGCCAAAATAAACACCGCATGTTCCGGTGGTTCTTCTAACGTTTTTAATAGCGCATTAAAAGCACTTGTAGAGAGCATATGCACCTCATCAATAATATACACTTTAAAACGTGCAGCAGCTGGGGCAAATCGTACTTTTTCAATAATATCGCGCATTTCTTCTACACGAGAATTAGAAGCCGCGTCAAACTCAATGACATCTGTATGCGAACCTTCTGTAATGCTTAAGCATGTTGCACACTTATTACACGGTTCATTTGCAGGTGCATTTTCACAATTTAAAGCTTTCGCAAAAATTTTCGCTGTACTCGTTTTCCCTGTTCCACGTGGACCTGAAAACAAATACGCATGTGTTGTTTTGCTAGCTAGGAGAGCATTTTGCAATGTTCTTTTGACATGTGCTTGACCTGACATTTCACGAAACGATTGTGGTCTATAAACACGGTAAAAAGCTTGGTATGTCAACGTTCCCCTCTCCTTTTCTCAGTTTAAGTCCATATGTATAGTATAGCATACATTCTAGTGCTTTACGGTCTTGAACGATGATTGATTATTTCTTGTAGCTCGCTTTATCACATAGGCGGAAGAACACCGGTATACTTATAAATAGGAATAAATAAAAAAATACTTGCTCCTCAATGGGCTCGATCATCCCAAAAGACTCTAGGGTAATTATTGTTCCAATCCAAGCACCTAATGTATATAAAAATTGCCACGTGACATGGTAAAGGCGCGGCCACTTCTTTTTTACTTTTCCAAACAAGCTTGACTCAGAAGGCTCAAGCGAACCATCAATATAAATAATAATCCGTTTATACTCTGACACCACTCGCCAAGAAAGCAGAAATAACAAAACAGTAATAGCCCATGTGATAGCTGGTATATTACAATATTGCCACTCTATATTCCGATAGCCTACTGTTACAAACGCCGCCAGACTAAATGAATAACCAACTCTCCTAAATAATGATTCGATGATACCCATCTACTCTCTCCTTATATGTTAGACAAATATAGCGTAAGCTAATAGCTATGTTTCTGTAAATTTCCTTGAAAGCTTTTCTTACAACAAAAAAAAGCATTCGTCTGAATGACGAATGCTTGAATTGGCAAATTAATGCCGTGCACCTTTCTTTGACAGCCGCACATAAGCGTTACTCTTGTCGCCAGCTCAGGTTAGGCTACCCCGCGGCACATGAGTGAAACCACTTAATGCTGCTTCCTTCCGGACCTGACATGGTTCATGGGTACCCATTGCGCAGGACCCAACCGTCAACACTACGTGCAAGAGGCAGGCCAAACATACGGACAGCCTCGAAAAGGACTTCAGTCTCGCTAGAGCGGATTGCGAGTTACAGGGCACCGCTACCTCCCCACCTAGCACGGCAATACTTAGTATACTAATACCACATTAAAAATGCAATGAAATACTATATACAAATCATGAAAAATCTATCATAGCGGATTAAATCTCCCAATTTACCTTTCGTTATGTTAACTTCCTAGCTCCTTTTAAATGCGCAGGGACAAAAACAAAAGTAAAGCTTCCGAAATATGTAGTATTCCTCTGCTCTTACTTATGTTGCGCCGAAAACAAATAAGTTGCTATACTATTTTTTGAAAAAGAGAACATCTTCTTTTAAAAAAACTAACACTACTAAAATGAAACGTATACTAATATTTTCTGGAACTTCAACAACGAAGGTAGGGGTTTCACTTCTCAAATGAAGGCAAATCGGGCAATTCACTCGCAAAGTGGAAGGAAATTAAAATACATTTATATAGGTAGCAATAGACAAGATTTCACGTCCATTCTTTATCACAATCAACTATAAACATTCGTCTTTCTAAACTAAATACTCTTACCTAAAAAAATCACAAAAAAATGTTGACGTATATTACTGTACATGATATATTGATTACTGTCGAAAAGATAACTCGACACAATACGGAGGAATACCCAAGTCCGGCTGAAGGGATCGGTCTTGAAAACCGACAGGCGGGTTAAACCGCGCGGGGGTTCGAATCCCTCTTCCTCCGCCATTTTTTTGAACTTACACCGCTTTGATAGCGGTTTTTTATTTTTTAAGTGCTGTAACATACATATGTTACAGCGCTTTTTTGCTTATATTGAGCAAATACTATTATACAAATAAAAATCGACAGGAGGTATTCTACTTGGAACGAATGATTAAAATTTCAAAATCTCCTAATCCATTTTTTATCATGTTGTTTATCGCTCTTTTAACAGCAGTAGGTAGTGAGGTCAAAATAATGCCATTTGATGGGGCACCGTTTCGTTTCGGCTTAGGGAGTATTATTTTCTTTTTAGCCATTCTAGTTCGCCCTGTTTCAATTATAAAAGCAGGGATTACTACAGCGATTACGGTCTTTTTATTCCGTACGGGACTAGATTTGTTCCTCTACAAGGAATCATTCCAATTAGCGGAACATATTCCGGCTGCTTTATTTTACATTACATTTGCTATTTGCTTACGTGTTTTCAATATAAGCGATATTCGTACACGTCCATTTCTCCTTGGACTTTACGGTGCTTTATTTGAAGTCATTAGCAATACAATCGAACAGTTATCGATTACGTTCTTTATTACAGGGCATTTTATTTCCATACATGAGTATATGCTCTTTCTTGCTGTAGCTGTTTTACGTAGCTATTTTGTTGTTGGATTATTTAGTACATTAGCTATTTCTGAGCAAAAGAAACGAACAGAACAGTTATTAAACATTGGGGCCGACCTTTATGTTGAAACACTCTATTTACAAAAATCAATGGAGCAAATTGAACACATTACAGCCAATGGTTTTGATTTATATAAACAATTAAAAGCCATAGATCACACACTAAGTTTAAAAGCATTAATGCTCGCCCAAGAAATTCATGAAATAAAAAAAGACACGCAGCGTATCTATGCAGGACTTTCTAAACTTATTACAGCTGAGCGTTCAGATACGTATACCATTTCGGATTTACTACGCTTTATTACAGAATCCAACATCCGCTATAGCGAACATTTACACAAAAATATTGATTTTAATATTATATTGAATAAAGATTTTCATACGAAAGAACACATCCTACTTCTTGCTATGCTCAATAATATTATAGCCAATGCAATTGAAGCGATTGAGGAACAAGGAGTGATTAAAATTGAGGTTGCCACAGCAGCACATATTACCACTTTTGCAATCGAAAATAACGGTCCACCTATTCCTGAATATGTACTACCCGTTATCTTTGATCCTGGCTATACAACAAAATTCAGTGAGAAAGGCAATCCTTCTACTGGTATCGGACTTTCTCATGTACAAACGATGGTCCACAGACTTGAAGGAACTATCGCTATTTCAAGTAATGAAACAACCGTTTTCACTATTAGCATCCCAACTTATAAATTAATATAAAGGAGATCTCTATGCGCTATTTTATTATAGATGATGATCGTGCAAGTCGTATGATGCTTACTCATATTATTAATGAATCGATGTTAGGTACAGTCATTGGGGAAGCATCTAATGGAGAAGAAGCCATTCCACAGATTTTAATGACACAGCCTGATTTTGTGCTAATTGATTTACTGATGCCTCATGTAGATGGAATTTCAACAATTGAACGATTACATGAACAGCGCTTTCAAGGTAGCTTTATTATGATTTCGCAAGTTGTCAATAAAGAAATGGTAGCAGAAGCGTATGGAAAAGGCGTCGAATTTTTTATCCATAAACCGATTAATAAAGTGGAGGTCCAAACGATTCTCCGTAAAACAGAAGAACAGCAACGTCTAAAAAATTCCATCCAAGCGATTCGTCAGTCGCTCACAAGCTTTGAAGTACCACAAAAACAAACTAAAAAAACAGTTCGTGATCATATTCAATCGATTTTAAATGATATGGGAATCGTGGGAGAAGTCGGCAGTGAGGATATTACAAAAATTATTGAGCTGCTTATATCTGAAAAACACCATTTAGCACCTCTCCCCCCATTAAAAGAGTTATACGAACAGTTAGCGATAATTACAAAAGCCACACCAGATGATATTGCAAAAGAGAGCAAGGCGATTGAACAACGTATCAGACGAACGATTTTAGCCGCTATGATTAACTTAGCGAATTTAGGAATCGTCGATTATACGAATTCAGAATTTGAATATTACGCACCCCGCTATTTCGATTTAACAGATATTCGCCAATTGATGCATCAAATTGAGCTAAATGGGGAAAGAAAAACAAAGGTAAACATCAAAAAATTCATACAAGTCATATATTCTGAAATTTTACAACGTCTAGATTAATCGGATTTTGTCGGATTTTGTCACCCTTTTATATGATGAATATAAGCTTGACCTAAATTTAAGCATAAGGGGGAACTTTTTTTGAAAAAGTTTAAAATTAGTTTAGCCAGCCAAATTTTAATCGGTCTTATATTAGGGATCGTTGTAGGTGCTGTTTTTTATGGGAATGACAATATTCAAACGTACCTACAACCAATAGGGGACATTTTCCTTAATTTAATCAAAATGATTGTTGTACCGATTATTATATCGACATTAATTGTAGGTGTTGCCGGAACAGGTGATATGAAGCAATTAGGTCGTCTTGGTGGGAAAACATTACTTTATTTTGAAGTTATTACAACAGTTGCGATTGTCGTTGGTTTACTTGCAGCGAACCTTTTCCAACCGGGTGCTGGCATCGATATGACACAACTACAGCAATCGGATATCTCGAGCTATGTTGAAACAACAGAAGCACAAGAAGATCAAGGGCCGCTACACATTTTAGTAGATATCGTACCGAAAAACGTCATCAATGCGATGGCTGAAGGCGATATGTTAGCCATTATTTTCTTCTCTGTATTATTCGGTCTTGGTGTAGCCGCGATTGGTGAACGAGGAAAACCTGTATTGGCCTTCTTCCAAGGCACAGCTGATGCGATGTTCTGGGTAACAAACTTAGTGATGAAATTTGCGCCATTTGGGGTATTTGCACTGATTGGTGTAACCGTTTCCAAATTTGGATTGTCATCCCTTATTCCACTTGGAAAATTAGCGATTTTAGTGTATGGAGCAATGTTCTTCTTCGTAATCGTTGTATTAGGATTGACAGCAAAAATCTTTGGTATTAATATCTTTAATTTAATTCGCATGATTAAAGACGAGCTTTTACTAGCGTTCTCTACTTCTTCTTCAGAGACTGTATTACCTCGTATCATGTTAAAAACAGAAAAAATGGGAGCACCAAAGGATA
The DNA here is from genome assembly GCF_057837305.1 of Lysinibacillus sp. RU7. Classification (NCBI taxonomy): domain Bacteria; kingdom Bacillati; phylum Bacillota; class Bacilli; order Caryophanales; family Bacillaceae; genus Lysinibacillus; species Lysinibacillus sp. RU7. Next base: position 8,331 of record NZ_JBYQFK010000039.1, read on the forward strand.
TCGTATCCTTCGTTATTCCAACTGGTTACTCCTTTAACTTAGATGGCTCTACGTTGTACCAAGCCATTGCGGCTCTTTTCATTGCGCAAATGTATGGTATTCATCTTTCAATTGCAGAGCAAATCACATTAGTACTTGTATTAATGGTCACATCAAAAGGTATTGCAGGGGTTCCTGGCGTATCATTCGTTGTACTTCTTGCAACATTAGGTACTGTCGGTATTCCAATTGAAGGTCTTGCGTTTATCGCAGGTATTGACCGTATTTTAGATATGGCACGTACAGCTGTAAACGTAGTTGGTAATACATTAGCAGCACTTGTAATGGCGAAGTGGGAAAAACGCTTCGATGATGAGCAATTTGCGGCTTATCAAGCTGAAAACTTAAAAAAAGCATAAGCTAAAAAATGTTATGTACAAGCCTTTATGAAAATGGGACAAGTCGCCCTTTCATAAAGGCTTTTTTGCGAAATAAATTAGAACACACTTCAACTATATGTTATAACACTGGGCACAAAAAAGATGCGCAGAGTGCTCTGCGCATCTTTTTTATGCTTGTTCAACATCTTTTGAATAACGTTTCGTAAATAGCAATGCAAAATAACCTAAACATAATGCTAAGCATGCTACTATATAAATCCCTAAAATCGACCAGTTGTACATTAAGAATGACGTATCACCTGTCGAAATAGCTGCTTTGAATGCTTGTACCGAAAATGTCATTGGTAAAATGGAATTAAACACATGTAATTGTTGCGGTATCAACTCTAATGGGAATGTACCCGCGCTCGTTGTTAATTGCAAAATTAAAATGATAATGGCAACGAAGCGTCCCGGATCCCCCATCACAGATACTAATAGTTGAATCATCGCTAAAAACGTAAAGCTTGTAATGATACATGTCCCCATAAATACGAGTAAATTATCAACTTCTAAACCTAGCCCACCGATCACGACTGCCGCTGTAATAGCCGATTGAATAACACCAACCACTCCTAACACCGACACCTTACTTAAAAACCACTTAAATCCACTTGTTGGACGAGTTGCTGGCTCTACTAATGGGAATACGATGGATACTAAAAGTGCCCCAACGAATAACCCTAATGAGATAAAGTATGGCGCAAAACCAGAGCCATAGTTCGGTACATGATTCATCGATGATTTTTCCACTTCAACAGGGGCTGCGAGCATATCATAGTGATCGTCTGATACATCAATATCTACCTTATCACTTGCATCTGCTAATTTTCCTGCTAATGTTGCTGTACCATCTGCTAACTCTTTCGAACCGTCCACTAAAGTTGTGGAACCTTGTGCTAGTTCACCTGATTTTTCTGCTAATACGGTCGTACCATCTGTTAATTTTCCAGATCCATTAACTAATTGATTTAAACCTGCTGCTAAATCATTGGCACCTGTTGCGGCACTATTTGTACCTGCTACAAATTGTTGCATACTTGACGCTAATGTTGCATTACCTTCCGCTAAATTGGCGGCACCAGTTGTTAATGCGGCTGAGTTATTAATTAATTGCTCAACACCGGCTGCAATTTGTTGCTGTCCATTATTTAATTGTGTGGCCCCTTGCGATAGCTCAGCGATATTATCATCAAGACCCGCTGTATTCGTAGCTAGTTGACCTAATCCACCACTCACTTTTGCACTACTAGCCTGAAGCTGCGCGAGTGATTGTGCTAGCTGCTGCTTGTTTTCTTCAGGTAAGTTAGCCATAATCGGCTGAAGTGTTGCCATTAACTGTTCGACACCGGCTGTTATACTTTCAGAGCCAGACGCTAAAGTAGCAATACTATCATCAAGACCTACCGTACCACTCGCTAGCTTTTCTAAGTTAGCGGCTAAATTCGCTTGTCCTGCTGTAACCGTTTCTTGCCCTTCTGCTACTTGTGCTACACCATTCGTATAATCAATTACACCTTGTTGTAATTGATCTGCACCTTGAGCTGCTGTGTTTGCACCATCCGCTAGTTGTGCTGCACCATTTTGAAGCTTTGTCACACCTTCTGCTAATTGTACCGCGCCCGTTGCTGCAGATTGAGTCCCTTCTAGCAACGTTTTAGAACCATCTGATAGCTCAATTGTACTTGCGGCAAGCTGTTCTAAATACCCCTGTAAATCGCCGGCACCGTTCGCAATTTTTTGTGCACCTTCATCTAGTTTACCTGCACCATCTGCTGCTTCATTGAATCCATCACCTAATGCGGTCATCGAAACAAATAGTTTTTCTGCATAGGTTTTCGATACTTCCTTGTTTACTTCGGCCTTAATGCGGTCCATTGCCGTTTCACCTATTTGAGCACTTAAAAAGTTAAATCCTTCATTTGGAATATACTCCAGTGTTAACTTTTCTGGATGCTCATTCAACAATGTTGTGGCATGTTGTGAAAAGTTTTCTGGAATTTTGATTAAAATATAATAATCGCGTTCCTTTAATTGCTTTTCAGCCTTATTAGCATCTACTTCAATAAACTTAAATTGTTCACTATCTACTAACTTCTCGGTCAAAGCATCGCCTAATGCAAGCTGCTCACCGTCTAATTCAGCGCCTTTATCCTCATTGACAATCGCTACTGGCATGCTTTTTAAGTGTGCATAAGGATCCCAGAAAGCCCATAAAAACATCCCACTATATAAAACAGGAATAAATAAAATAGCAATGATGGAGACGAACATTTTTCTCGTCTTGAAAATTTTTAACCATTCTGCTTTTATCAAACTATCATCTCCTAAAACTATATGACCATTTTTGTCATTCAGTCATTTTAATGTATAAAAAATTCGTTTTCCTACGAAAACAAATTTTTATGGGGATGTTGCAATACCTCTGAATAACGTTTCTTTAAAAAGTGTCAAAATTTCCTCTTCGTGAAGTGCTTCGTCATGTGTCATTTGCCAATCCACAACCATTGCTAAATACGATTTTAACAATAAGTACGCAACAAGCTCTGGATTACAAGGACGAATTTCCCCCTTCTGTACGCCTATCCGAATACGATCTGCTAAAAACGTGACGATTTCCTCTTCAATCTTGACTAACATTTGTTTGACAGCAGGTGTTTGAAGTGCCTTTTCTTCCTCGATGAGCTTAGCAAATAATAAATGCTGCTCTCGGAATTGCAACATTTTCATTAACCCATTATGGGCATTCTCAATAAAGCCTGCTTCTGGTCGTAACGTTTGATTTGCTTCTACCTTCATATCGCGAATCATTGAAATGACAACTTCTTGTAGGAGCTCTTCTTTATTTGTAAAGAAATTATAAATCGTGCCTTTGCCGACATTTGCAATTTTCGCCACTTGCTCCATCGTTGTGGCCTTATATCCAAACATGGAGAAAGATTTCATAGCCCCTAGTAATATTTCTTGTTTGCGATCCACTCGTATCCCCCCAAACAAAAATGACTAAATAACCATTTCGGTCATCCAGTCATTATTATACACACTTTTTTATCTTATGCAATATATTTGTTTATTATATTACTACAAAGCTCTAGGTAAAAGAATAATGCATGCTATGAAAACAAAATAGCTTGAGCCAATGAATACTCAAGCTATTTTGCTATTCAACATTTATTTTACGACCTTCGCTAAATACGCACGGACTGATTCTTCGCCATTAGCCAGTGCTTCCTGCTCACGGGCTTCATCTTTTGCTACTTTTGCTTCTGCGCCGGCTGCAATGTTCTCTACATCAGCTGCTGGTACAACGATCACACCATCAATATCCCCAACGATGATATCACCCGTATTTACAACGACTCCGCCAACTGATACCGGTACACCAACAGCACCACCACCATGCTTATTACCCGCTGCTACGGTTGTCCCAAGTGAAAACACAGGGAAGTTAATGGCACGTGCAGCCGCTAAATCACGAATAACCCCGTCTACTACAAATCCTTGCACCCCGACTCCTTGAGCCAATTGCATAACAAAGTCACCCGCTACTGCGCGATTTGTATTCCCTTTTGCATCAATAACTAAAATATCCCCTTTATTTGCCTTGCTAATGGCTTCTAGTACCGCGCCATTTTCTCCATCTGGTAAGCGTACTGTTAAGGCACGACCAGCAATTTTAAAATGGTCTGCAATCGGTTTAATCGTCGCTGCTACATTTGTATGTCCACCTGTTGCATCTGACACCGCTGTTGTTGGTAATGCTAGAAAACGTTCCTCAATCGTAATTGTTGTCATCTTTTCATCCCCTAGAAAAAATTCTTTTACAAATAACGAAATATTTGTAATTATAAAAATAATAAATGAACAACCTTGTTTATTACAATATTTTTTCGCTAATGTATTAAATACCGTTATAAATCATGTAAATTCGTGAATAGTTAAACATGAAGGGGGATAATACGGATGAATAAATTAATTCGGGAAGAACTCAATGAACATGGTGAAACAGTTTACAAAATGGCTACGTTTGATATTGATGTCATCGCTCGAGCAACAGGTGGTTTAGCCCCAACGATCATTTACTTACATAATGATCGAGATATTACAGATGAAATTCGTGCATTACGTTTTCACTATGAAGATCCAGCCTCATTTATCGAAGATTACCCTGCCTTTCAAGCGATGCTATATCACAAGGAGCAACGAGCAATTAATGATTTATATGATTCTATTAGCATTAAGCCAAAAAATATGTCTACTGGAAAGCAAATTTTATGGAGCTTTGGGGTTATGTTTATTATTGTTATTCCGTTTATGATTGCTGCCTTTATATTAAAATAATGACTTCTACTATGAACAAATGACCGTTCATAGTTTTTTTTGATACAAGTGTTATAATAGGTTGTATATTTTTTTGCAAAAGATAGGAGAGGTTCTCTTGCTTTTTAACTCTTTTGTCTTTGCTTTCGTATTTTTACCTATTGTATTTTGTGTTTATTTTTTATTAGGTAGATTGAAAAACAAAGACATTTCTACGTTATTTTTAGTAGCTGCTTCACTTTATTTTTATAGCTACTTTGAAATTAAATTTCTCTATTTAATTTCTTTTTCTATGGTCTTTAACTATGCAATTGGCTATATCTTAATGAAAGCTACATCGCATAGAAAAGGGATTTTATCAGTCGGGATTATTTTTAATATTTGTATACTTGGCTATTTTAAATATGCCGACTTCTTCATTGAAAACTATAATTGGATTTTCGACCAAAATCTAGACCTTCTCTATTTAGCATTGCCGCTCGGAATTAGCTTCGTTACATTCCAGCAAATTGCTTATTTAGTGGATATTTATCGCGGAGAAATTACGCACTCGAAATGGTCATCCTATATGATTTTCAGCACATTCTTTCCGCAGCTTATTGCAGGGCCTATCGTCAATCATAAAGATGTGATGCAAGACTATGAAGACCCAAAGAAAAAACGCATTAACTGGGAGAACGTATCAAAAGGATCGTTCATTTTTTTAATTGGTCTTGTAAAAAAGATTGTGATTGCGGATACGTTTGCCCTTTGGGTAACGGATGGGTTTAACAACTATACCAATTTAACTTTTACAGAAGCGTGGTTCGTGATTATTGCGTATACCGTGCAACTGTACTTTGACTTTAGTGGTTATTGTGATATGGCAATTGGCTTGGCGCTTATGTTTAATATTCATATTCCAGTAAACTTTAATTCACCGTATAAAGCACGCAACATCCATGAGTTTTGGCGACGTTGGCATATGACGTTAAATCGATTCTTAACAAAGTATGTGTACTTCCCTCTAGGTGGGAGCCGTAAAGGCGAAATGATTACGGCATTAAATATTATGCTCGTATTCTTTATTAGTGGTTTTTGGCATGGTGCTGGGTGGACCTTTATTATTTGGGGACTGCTCCACGGTGTAGGATCCGTATTTCTGCGCTTCATTAAAAAGTATACGAATCTTCAATTCCCATTTTTGTTTTCATGGTTCGTCACATTTCTGTTCATCGTTTTAGCACGTGTTTATTTCCGTTCAGAAAGCGTTGCACAAGCACATCATATCTTTGGCACTTTATTTACACCTGATGTAACAAGTATAAACGCTTTTCTAACAACACCATCTGCTATTTTTGCAGATGCAGCAGCGATTGAAGTAGCAGGCTATGCATTGAACACACCATTTATTTTAATTGGCGGCTTAATCATCATGCTAGGGATTTGCTTCTTTGCCAAAAACTCTATTGAACTATTAAATCAGTTTAAATTTAATTGGCGCCATATTTGGTTTGTACAATGTTTAGCTATCCTTTTACTAGCGACATTATTCTTTGTAAAGAAAAGCAGTGTCTTTATATACTTTAACTTTTAGGAGGGATGTTCATGAAACCACATATTTGGCTTCTAAAACTCGTGTTAGTCAGCATTGTTGTTCTTGGAATCCCTGTTGGCGGTGTAATGGCGTTTAACTACTATATCGATCCCCTTTGGAATTTTGACCATAGTCATGAATACAATGATTTTCAGCGTGGTCATAATGAACGTATTCAAAAAACGAACTGGATTAATTCACATCAGTTCGATTTTGATAGCTTAATGATCGGGACAAGTCGTACAACATATATCAATGCGTCAAACTTTGAAGAACGTGTATTTCATTATGGCTTGAGTAGCTTGCATATTACGGAGTATTTGGATTATATGCAATACGCACAAAGCAAAAATCCAAAAGACTTTGAAACAATCTATATGGAACTAACCGTACGTTCGCATGATTTATTTTATGGACCGGAATTTAGTGAGGCAGAAACATTTTTCTCGCAATCTGAGGACCCATTTTACCCAGTGACGAGCCTCTTTTCGAAAGACACATATGACCGTGCCAAATTCAACTATGATATTTCTAAAAATAATTACGCCGGTATCCCACGAACATACGACCGAAACCTGGAAGTAACGACTTCCTACGTCGGAAAAGATATCGGAGAACGCATTGATTTTTTCAAAAAGCAGCTGGTAGAACGGGAAGCAAACGGACCGGAATGGATATACGATCCAAACTATCGAGGCTATTTAGAAGAAATTAAAGCAGCATTTCCAAATTCGAATTTTGTCGTGTTTACCGATTTAATGCCCGCGGAGCGTTTGCAATTGACAATTGAGCATCCGCAAATTCAACCGACCTATAAACAATACATTACCGATATTGTAGAAGTGTTTGGCGCTGTTTACTCATTCCATCAGTATAATGATGTAACAAGGAATCACGCGAATTTCTTTGATTTATATCACTTCTATCCTTCAGTTGGAGACTTAGTAGCCAAAGAGCTCCAAAGACGCGAACCTTCTGAATTACTGTATGTTGTAACAAAAGATAATATTGATGAATACTTTGCACAGTTAGGGATTTAAAAAGAGGCTAATATGTAATAGCTATTACATATTAACCTCTTTATTCGTTATAAGTGAAAAACAACTAGGGATTACGTACTTAAAGCTATTTTTATATTACAAACAGTATAACAAAATCCCCTCTCATCAAATGATGGCAAAGGTTTTATGTGATCTATTTGCCTTTACAGAAGCACTGAACAATACCTCCAACACAGCACTCTATAAAAAACTAGCGTTATGAGGAAAGTCGATGTTAGCACATGACGAACATCGAATTTCTTTTAAATGCCTTTATCTTACTTTCCGAGATGGGCTGTTTGCTTTAACATATAACCAATCCGTTCAATAATGCCTTCTACTTGCTCTGGATTTTTTAGTAAATCATAATCATTGATATCTAGGCGTAAAACAGGACAAGAATTAAAATTATTAATCCAATTTTCATAACGCTCGTGCATCTCATACCAGTAATCATTGGATGTCTGTTGTTCCATGGCACGACCACGCTCTTGAATACGACTAATAATATCTTCAATTGGACCTTCTAAATAAATGAGTAGATCGGGGTGTGGAAAGTATGGTGTCATGACCATTGCATCGAATAAATTTGTATATGTTTCATAATCTGTCGGGCTCATTGTCCCTTTATCGTAATGCATTTTAGCAAAAATCCCTGTATCCTCATAAATCGAACGATCTTGAATAAAACCGCCGCCATATTCAAAAATACGTTTTTGCTCCTTAAAGCGCTCTGCTAAAAAGTAAATTTGTAAATGAAAACTCCACTTTTCAAAGTCATCATAAAATTTATCTAAATATGGATTTGTCTCTACTTTTTCAAATGACGTGCGGAAATGTAAACCTTCTGCTAACGCTTTTGTCATCGTCGATTTCCCTACGCCTACCGTACCGGCAATTGTAATGACTGCGTTTGCGGGAATGCCGTACTTTTCACGTAAATTCATTGCTCTTATATGCTCCTCTTTAGTAACTTTTGCTCAACGAGTTGTAAAATAGATTGTAGATCTTCTTCGCGCTCGACAAAATCAAGCTCGTCCCCATTTAACTGAATAACAGGGATTTCAGGGTGCATCTTTTCAAAATGACCGATAAACGCATGATAATCGTTTGCAAGTTGCTCTATATAATCACGTGAAATCATCTTTTCCACATCACGCCCACGCTTGGCAATTCGATTCATTAACGTATCAATGCTTGCATGCAGATAAATGACCATATTCGGTACAGGCATATCAGCGGTTAAAATGTTATAAATTGCTTCGTATTTATCGTATTCAGAAGATTTCAATGTACGCTTCGCAAAAATTAAGTTTTTAAAAATATGATAATCTGCCACTACAGCTGATTGATTTGTGAAAAAGTGTTGCTTAATATCCGATAGTTGTTTATATCGATTACACAGGAAAAACATTTCTGTTTGGAAGCTCCACTCATCGATATTTTCATAGAACTTCCCTAAAAACGGATTCTCTTCAACGATTTCCTTTAATAGATGGTAATGATAGTGTTGTGCAATCGCTTTTGATAAAGACGTTTTCCCAACGCCAATCGGACCTTCTACTGTAATAAACGGCATCGACACTAGAAGCTCCCCCTTTTATTTTTAATCAGTGCCTTTCATTTTAACATAGTTGCGAAACGAGCAACAAAACAAACTATTCCAGTTTTATATAAACGCAATGTTCGAACTATTATCGAGACATTCAACCAAACGTAGCATATACTGCCTCTTGTCGTTGCTCTAGTTGTTGCATTTGTTCGTCCAATTGTTGCTCTAATTTTTCCCGTTCTACATCAAAGCGGTGCTCGATTTCCTCTTCCTTCTTTAAAAATTCCTCATAAAGGCGTTCTTGCTCTTCCTCTGCTTCTTCCTCTACTTTTTCAATTGCTTCTATCAACTGATCTTCTAACTTTTCATAGCTCGCTTCTGCTGTTTCTTCGAATGCATATAACTCTTCTTCAAATACTTGTTCAAAATCACTGAGCTTGTCCTCTAATGTATCTTGTATTTGTTCGATATCCTCTTCGAACTCTTCATTTATTTTTTCGAGATCTTCTAAAAATTGTTCACGTAAAGGAATGAGCTGCTCATAGTTTGAAAGAGCCGATTTTTGTGCAGTACTAAATGTTTCAAATAATAAGCGTTCTTGTTCCAGCTTCTCTTGTAAATACGATTCCTTTCGGGCACTTATTTTTTGAATCCACTGCTGTTTTTGCTCTTCTTGCTTTTGTAATAACGTCTCTCGTTTATTTTGAAATAATACATTAATTTGTTGCTGTGCTTTTCCACTATTATTTTTAAGTTCTTCTATTTTATGAATCGTAGATTGCTTTACATTCTCTACTTGCGATTCGTACCTTGTTTTTAATGTAGCGATTACATTATTTGCATTTTTCTCTAGCATCGCTAACTTTTCCTCATAAGCAATTTCCAGCGATAATCGTTCACGTTGAAAATAAGCATCTGCTGCTGCTAATGTTGTAAATTGTGGGTGCATCTTTCTATCCTCCCTTTCTTTCATCTTACCATGAGTTACTATTGGAACAAGTCTATAAGCAATGCTACACTGTTGGGAAGGAGCGATTAGTATGAACGTATTTGAACAAGACCGTCAGTTTATGCAACTGGCACTAGAGGAAGCACAAAAAGCGAGGGCACTTGGGGAAGTACCGATTGGCGCAGTAATTGTACATAAAGGGGAAATTATTGCAGCTGCATCCAATTTACGTGAAACAACACAAAATGCTGTGACACATGCTGAGCTCATGGCAATCCAGCAAGCATGTGAAACATTAGGAAGCTGGCGTTTAGAAGAAACTACCCTTTATGTCACGCTAGAACCTTGCCCGATGTGTGCAGGAGCCATTTTGCAGTCCCGTATCCCTCGTGTTGTATACGGGGCACGTGACGTAAAAGCGGGTTGTGTGGATTCGTTGTACCGGTTATTGAATGATGCTCGTTTTAACCATGAATGTAATGTAACAGAAGGCGTATTAGCCGAGGAATGTGGACAAATTTTAACAGACTTTTTCCGCGCACTACGCGAACGAAAAAAGGCTGAGAAACGAGCACGAAAAGCGGCCGAACAAATAGCCAATACAAATCTTGAATAAGACTACTGAAATAGCAACTCCTTTCGAGAAGGTTGCTATTTTATTTTTTATCCATTTAAAAGGAGCTAAATGCACATCTTTGTTACTCTAAATCGTTTTATCGTATATTGGAAAAAAGCATAGTTACCTCTATGCACTACAGTAGATACATTTACGTCAATGAAACCGACCTTTCCCTTTTGTTATTTTTAGAAAGAATGGAGAGAGAAAGGTAGCTAAAGGAGCAACAATTCATGTCTAATAATCAGTATTTATACCCAACCAATCTAATCAACCTATTTTCAACAAATCAAGTTGAAAAATGGCAGGCTAAAGAAAATAGTTTTACTTTTAAAAAAGGAGACTTTATTTGTACACCTGGTCAATTATCGGATTCTGTTTATTTAATTGTGGAAGGCCATGCTCGCATATTCCATATACATTTAGAAGGAAAAGAATGTGTATTAGGGATTTTATCAGAAGGTGATTTAATTGATTTACTACAAATTTTTTCCGATAAGGAAAGTCAATTATTTGCGAAAGCCTTAACTGAAGTGAAAGTCATCGCGATTCCAAAAAGCGAAGTAAAAAAAGAAATTCAACAAAATCAAGAGTTATTAATGACTTTGCTTCACTATTTTTCAAATAGACTACAGGAAACCATTGAAATTTTAGAACAAGTAGCTTACGGGAAAGTGGAGGAACGGCTACTCTTTTTATTAAACAAATTAGCAAATAAAGAGGACAACACTAAAGAGTGGTCTCCTTTACCTGAATTTCTTACACATAGCAATCTCGCTGGCATGATTGCTTCCACAAGAGAAACCGTAACATTTTTACTGAATAAATTTATCCAAACAGGGAAAGTCAAACAAGAAAATCAACGTATTTGGATTAAAAATGATAAAAAAATATAGCGTATGTAAGGAGGCTTACATACAGCTTACGTTCGATTGCTGTACGATCTAGGTGAAATAACTATTAAGGAGGGTCTAGCATGAATGAAATTTCACTAGATATTGTGCAACAAACAGCAAATGCATTAAAAGAGAATCCGCATTTAAAAATGAAAGATTGGCATGCTCATATCCAATGGCAAACGGGCGTTCAAAATAAAGTGACAATCCGTCACTTTGATGCATTTTTGATGGATGAACCGGAAACATTAGGGGGTACAGATCAAGCGCCTAACCCTGTCGAATATCTAATAGGGGCAGCGGGAAGTTGTTTTGCTATTACGTTTGAAGTAATGGCCAGTCAAAACGGCATTAAACTAGAGAGTGTAGATGTTAACATTGAAGCAGAATTAAATGCAGCAGTCTTTCTAGGGATTGAAGAAGGTGATGGGGGCATTTTAAATCCAATCATCACTTTAACAGTAAATGCTGATGCTTCTAAAGAACAACTAGTACAAATTGCAAACGCTGCTTTAGTAAAATCCCCTGTATTAAACAGTCTAAATAAAGAAATACGATTAGAAATTCAATAAAGAAATAGCATTTCCACTAGCCGGACGTTCCACGTGAAAACTTAAGCAGTCACATCGTAGCCTCCGCGCTTCCCCGCAACCTACACAGGAGCTAAAACAGACGTGACCTGTTTTAGCTCCTACTCTTAGCGTGCTACAGCAAAAGTGAATACATCTCTTCCTATTTCAAAATTATTTTTCTTCTCTAAAGGCAATCATTTTCTTTCCGTTTACATGTATGCGGCAAACGTAAAGTTAATAAATTCAATTTCTCTAGTCATTATTTAAGTTTTTTTCTAACACGATCTTATGCCTTCCTTTAGCATCAATCAATGTCTCAAGCACATCAAAACCATGTTTAATATTGAGAATAAGCATTGTTTTTCTTTCATTCCTACTGTATGTACGTACTCGCTCATACCCTTGTTTTTTACATTCCTCATGCTGTGCTTTCATTAAAGCACTAGCAATCCCATGCTTTTGATATGCTGGATGTACACCCCCTAACCAACTATAAAATATCCCTTCTTCAACTTCATAACCGAGCTTAAATCCTGTTACCACGCTACCTTCCATACTGACAAACGCAAGAAAACCTTGTTTATTGTCCAGTTTACTTTCTTTCAATCTATCTCCTTCAAATACATGCTGATGTACTACCTGTATGCCATCTAAAATCTCTCTAGGTAAGCTCTCAAATTTTAAAACCTCCATGTACTCTCTCCCTTTTGTAAAAAAAGGTTCCCACAACTGTGAGAACCCTTCATTCAATTATTTAATTGGTGGTGCTATCACTGTTTTCCCGCCCATATACGGTACTAATACTTCAGGAATTTTCACGCTTCCGTCTATCCACTTGCCTCTGACGCTTCGCTTTCGAGGCAGAGCCGACTTTGTTTATTTCGGTGCTATCACTGTTTTCCCGCCCATATATGGCACTAATGCCTCAGGAATTTTCACGCTTCCGTCGGCTTGTTGATAATTTTCTAAAATAGCGGCTACTGTACGACCAACGGCTAACCCTGAACCATTTAGCGTGTGCACAAATTCTGGTTTTGCCCCTTGTTCGCGGCGGAAACGAATGTTAGCACGGCGCGCTTGGAAATCTTCAAAGTTTGAACAAGAAGAGATTTCGCGGTACATATCTTGCGTTGGGAACCAAACTTCAAGATCATATTTCTTCGCAGCTGTAAAGCCAAGGTCAGAAGTGTTCATTAATAGTTTGCGGTAAGGTAAGTTTAATAATTGAAGTACTTTTTCCGCATGACCTGTTAATAGCTCTAATTGTTCGTAAGATTCTTCTGGCTTTACAAAACGTACTAACTCTACTTTGTTAAACTGATGTTGACGAATTAATCCGCGTGTATCACGACCAGCTGAACCTGCTTCTGAACGGAAACAAGAGCTGTATGCTGAAAAACCTTTTGGTAGCATGTCACCATCTAAAATTTCATCGCGGTAGAAGTTTGTTACCGGTACTTCAGCCGTCGGTGCCATGAAGTAATCTAAACCTTCAAGCTTGAATACGTCCTCTTCAAACTTTGGTAACTGTCCTGTACCCGTTAAAGAATCGCGGTTAATGATGACTGGTGGTAGCATTTCCTCATAGCCATGCTCCTCAGCATGTAAGTCCATCATGAAGCTCATTAACGCACGCTCTAATCGAGCACCTAAACCACGGTAAAATAAGAAGCGGCTACCCGTTACTTTCCCAGCACGCTCAAAATCTACTACTTCTAAATCTGTTGCAACATCCCAGTGCGGTTTTGGCTCGAAATCAAATGTTGGTTTCTCACCCCAAATGTAAACTTCTACATTATCATCTTCTGTTTCGCCAACCGGTACAGATTCATGCGGAATATTTGGTAGACGCATCATCATGTAATCAAATTTTTCTTCTACCTCACGAAGCTCTGCATCTAATGCTTTAATTTCATCGCCTACTTCACGCATACGTGCGATGACTTCTGTTGCATCTTCTTTATTACGTTTCATGACAGAAATTTGCTCTGATACTTTGTTACGCTCTGCTTTTAACACTTCTGTTTTAGCGATTAATTCACGACGTTTTGCATCTAACGCTTCGAATTCATCTAAATTCCCTAAATCTTCATTACGTGTAAGAAGCATATTTTTCACTTCTTCAAAGTTATCACGGACACGTTTAATATCTAACATTTTTTCAACCTCCGAATAAAATTTACTAATGGATGAATAATGAAAAAAACACAAAAAAGCCCCCATCCCACAAAGGGACGAGAGCTACCCGCGTTGCCACCCTAATTGAACAGACGAAATCTGTTCCACTTATCAAATAACGGCTTCATTGCCGGCCTACGCCTACTTATCATTCAGCGAGGCAACTCCAGGACGGATTCACAAGTGCTTTTATCAGCTTACACCGACCGCTGACTCTCTAGAAAAAACGTGCTTGCTACTATTTCCTATCATCGCATTACATATTTATAAATTTAACCCTAATGTACTATAGGTCATTCGATTTTGCAAGTTCTAGTTATGACCATTTTGTTATACTGTTTTTAACAGAAAATAAACAAGTCAAGGAGATTTGAAAATGGACTTATTGTTTTTAACACTCGATAAATATGATGATAAGCCGCTTTACGAGCAGCTTTATTTAAATTTAAAACAAGCGATTATTCAAAAGAATATCGCTGTCGGTACAAAGCTTCCTTCTAAACGAACACTGAGTGATTTTCTAAATATTAGCCAAACAACGGTAGAGCTTGCGTATGGGCAGCTACTGGCGGAAGGCTATATTATGTCAAAACCACGTATTGGTTATTTTGTAGAGGAAATCGATGAATTACCATACGTAGAAAAAGCAGCAACACCAACAGTAACCAAACTAGATGAACCTCGTTCTTACCAATATGATTTTTCACCTAATAAAATCGATGAAGAGGGCTTTCCATTTCAAATATGGCGTAAATATGCAAAGGAGATTTACGATGAATCATCTAAAAATCTATTACAAGCTGGACACCCTCAAGGAGAACTCGCACTTCGCATAGAAATTGCGCGCTACTTGTATGAATCCCGAGGCATTCATTGCAGTCCGGAACAAATTGTCATTGGCTCCGGGACAGAACAGTTACTCCCAATGATTTTACGTTTATTTGATGAGGATGCGAAAATCGCACTTGAAAATCCAGGCTATTCAGCGATTCCGAAAGCACATATCCATAGTCGTGCGATTCCCATTTCAGTAGATATAGATGGGCTAGTTGTCGATGAACTCGAAAAAAGTGAGGCACACCTTGTGTATATTACACCATCTCATCAATTCCCAACCGGGGCTGTCTTATCCGCTACCCGCCGTACACAACTATTAAAATGGGCAGCGCAAATGCCAGCACGCTATATTATTGAAGATGATTATGATAGTGAGTTTCGTTATATCGGAAAGCCCATTCCTGCACTCCTAGGGCTTGATAAAGGAGAGCGCGTCATTTATATGAGTACATTTTCAAAATCGATTATGCCATCATTGCGTGTCGCTTATTTAGTATTGCCGCTTTCCTTATTACCAAAATACAAAGAGGTATTTAGCTATTATTCAGCAACTGTACCTCGCTTTGATCAGCATCTATTGGCGAATTTTATGAGCGATGGGCATTTCTCTAAACATTTAAATCGTATGCGGAAAATTTATCGGAAAAAGCATGACAAATTGATTTCGGTTTTCTCGAAATATTATCCAGATGTCATCATAAGCGGGGATAGTGCAGGGATGCACATATTATTATCGATACCGCATCATCGTTCAGAAACAGAGCTACAAGCTTGTGCTGTTCAATCAGGACTCTACATCCAACCGATTACACGTTATATGCTTACACCACTTTCTTATCGACATCCTACGTTTATTTTAGGATTTGGCGGTATTGCATTAGACAAGATTGAAGCATCTATCCATGCGCTAATGCAGGCGTTTTATGAGACGAATTCCACTTTATAATGCTTTGCCCAATGATGCAGCTGCACAAAATATGCAAGCAATTGAGGCCCTGCCATTAATTGCCCAAACCAAGGCTTTTTAAAGGAAGCGCCACCTGTTGTGAGCAATTGTTGCAGCTGTTCTTTATCAAAAAACTCATATAAAATACTGGATGAATCTGCTAAGCACTCTGCCATTAATGTTTGCACAGCTTTTGTATATACAGGGTGATACGTTTTTGGATACGGATTTTTCTTCCTCCATATAATCTCCTCTGGCAACAACCCTTCTGCTGCTTTTCGTAAAATCCCTTTCTCATGTCCACTAGCTGTTTTTAATGCCCACGGAATATTCCAAACGTATTCTACTAAATGATGATCTGCAAACGGTACACGTACTTCTAAACTTGCTCCCATACTCATCCGGTCTTTACGCTCTAATAAGGTTTGCATAAAGAAGATATTATTTAAATAAAACAGTTGCCTCCGTTCTTGCTCCTCTTTACTTTCGCCCTCTACGACTGGCACTTCTTTCAGAGCCGCTTCATATGTTTCTGTTAAAAACCTTTCTAGCTGTAACTTTTGTTGCCAAGATGGATTTAATAATGCTTCACGTTCTTTAATAGAACGAATCCAAGGGAAATGGCTAGTCGGGGCAAAAAACCATGGATATCCACCAAATAATTCATCGGCACACTCCCCTGATAAAGCCACCGTGAATTCCTTTTTGATTTCATGACAAAATAATAAAAGAGAACTATCAATATCAGCCATACTTGGATAGTCTTTTAATTTCATCGCTTCCAATAGTGCTTCTACTAATGATTCTTGAGATAAAATCACTTCATGGTGTTCCGTTTTAAATTGGTCACGCATTAATTGAATCCAATATGCATCACGTGAAACTTGGAAATCATTTTTCTTAAAAAATAATTCACTTTCCTCAAAGTCAACAGAATATGTGTGTAGTACACTTCCATTAGCCCGGTACGCATTCGCAGCAATGGCTGTAATATAACTAGAATCAAGCCCCCCTGATAAAAATGTACAAAGGGGTACATCACTAACTAGTTGGCGCTCAATTGCCGCTTTTAATAACGTTCGAACTTGCTCAATCGTTTCTTGTTCACTATGTGTATGTGTCTTATCTTCCACATCCCAATAACGCACCATTTTTTTCTTGTGCGGTGTGATGTGTAAATAATGGGCTGGCTTTAACTCTACAATGTCTTTAAAGACTGTTGTACCTAAAATACGCGATGGTCCAATGCTCAGTAATCCAGCTAGACCTTGTATATCTACTACAGGCTTTACGTGAGGGTGGCAAAGTAGCGCCTTTATTTCTGAAGCAAAAGCAATTTCATCTGGTCGTTCTGTATAAAATAACGGCTTCACCCCTAAACGGTCTCGACATAAGAAGAACGACTTTTCTTCCTCACACCATATTCCGAATGCAAAAATGCCATTTACATATAGCGGACAGGCTTCTCGCCATTCAATATACGCAGTCAATAATACTTCCGTATCCGAAGTCGTGGAAAACGTATAACCTTTCTCTTTCAACTGATTGCGCACGTCGTCTGTATTATAAAGCTCCCCGTTGTAAACAATCGTATACGTACGGTTCCCAACCGTTTTTTGCATTGGTTGACGACCGCCTTCTAAATCAATGACAGCAAGACGCTGATGACCCAGTACGGCATTCCTTAGATTCATCACATTCATCTGATCTGGCCCTCGATGCGCAAGCGTTTCTGTCATAGCTTGAACAACATGCATTTGCTCACCTATTTCATTACGCCAATTCACCCAACCGGTAATTCCACACATTTTCTCACTCCTTCTGCTTTAGCTTATGTATGAGGCAAATAAAAAACACACAATCCTATTCGGAAATTGTGTGTTTCTTATGTTCATATAAAGATTAGAATAGACCGCCTACAAATCCTGTTACACTCCCCCAAAGGTTACCAAAGAAACTACCTACACCTTGGAAGAATAGAGAAACAGCACCAGCGCGCTCCACATCGCTTGTTGTCACCACATCGACTGAAAGCTCCGTACCGTCAATAAAGCCGTAATCAGCGCCTTCTTTACGCTCTACCACAAGCTTCCCAACAAAAGTACCTTTTTTCACTTCTGCTTCAAGCTCTTTTTCATCTAACACTAATTTAGTAGTATAGGCATCCTTATCACTCGATTTGATCATAAATGATAAATCTTCTTTTGTCGCAATACCTACACTATCTTCTTTCCCTTTTGTAACAGGGATTGTTTTTTGATCTTCTAGTACATAGTCGGCTGGTACTAGCTCATGTTTTGTAAACTGGCTAAAACCGTAGTCAAATAGCTTTGCTGTTGCATCAAAACGGGCTTCGTATGAACCAACACCTTTAGAATCAACAGCTTTCATAACAACGGCAATTAAACGTGTACCACTACGTTCCGCTGTTCCTGTGAAACAATGTCCAGCAAAATCCGTTGTACCTGTTTTTAAGCCATCCACACCTTTATATTCATATACTAAACCTGGTAACATGAAGTTCCAGTTTGACATTTCAATCTTATCATCTGTCCCTTCACGGAATGTCTTTTTCGCAATTTTTGATGTTTCTAATACTTCAGGGTGGTCCTTTAATAAATGATACGCCAATTTCGCTACTGATTTTGCCGGCATTACGTTTTCATCTTCAGCACCTGTACCAGTTGGATGCATGCCATAAAGGTTCACATTATTTAAACCTGTGGAGTTGACGAATTTGTACCCTTCTAAACCTAGCTCTTCTGCCTTTGCATTCATTAATTTAAGAAATTCAGTTTCTGTACCTGCAATTGTTTCTGCAATGGCAATTGTCGCAGCGTTTGCGCTATAAATAGCCATCGCTTCATATAATTCACGAATCGTATATGTGCCATCCGCACGAAGTGGCACATTACTTAATGCACGATCTTGAGATACTTTGTATGTATACTCCGTTACACGATACTCCTGATCCCATGAAACTGTTCCTTCTTTAATCGCATCTAATAGCAAATACTCCGTCATCATTTTCGTCATACTTGCAATACCTAAAGATGTATCTGCATTTTGTTCATATAATATTTTCCCCGATTCAGCATCAATTAAAATCGCTGCATCTACTGTTAACCCTAAATCTGTTTCCGCACTTGCTTGCGACATGGGTGCAAACATACTTACCATTAAAAGCGGAATCATTAGTAAACTAACAATTTTCTTTTTCACAAAGCTACCTCCAAAATTCTAGTGTCATCCTCGACATTTTAACATAAACACCGTGAAGTGCGTTAAGTTCCGAACAAAAAACACTCCTTTACCTTCTAATTTTGACGGTAAAGGAGTGGAAAAGTTCCAATTAATCTAAAGAAGCATCATTTCTTCGATATCTAGAGATGTATACTGCTTATTACTGCGCTGAGACAATATAAATCTGCATCGCTCTACTCAGCCGATATAAATACAACTGCCCTTTTCTATAAAAACACTTTCATAATCATTTCTTTTTATGAAATTGAGTAGTTTGGCGATTCTTTCGTAATTTGTACATCATGTGGATGTGATTCACGAAGACCTGCGCCTGTCATACGGATGAATTGTGAGTTTTCACGTAAATCTTGTAAGTTCGCTGTACCACAGTACCCCATACCTGCACGAACGCCGCCGATTAATTGGTGAATTGTATCAGCTAATGGGCCTTTGTACGGAAGACGTCCTTCGATACCTTCTGGCACTAATTTTTTCGCATCTTCTTGGAAGTAACGATCTTTTGATCCTTTTTCCATTGCACCTAATGAACCCATACCACGGTAAACTTTGAAACGACGACCTTGGAAGATTTCTGTTTCACCTGGCGATTCAGACGTACCAGCAAGTAGTGAACCAAGCATTACAACGTGCCCACCAGCCGCTAATGCTTTTACGATATCACCAGAGTATTTAATACCACCATCCGCAATAATCGATTTACCATGCTCACGCGCTACGCCCGCTGCATCATATATAGCCGTAATTTGTGGTACACCAACACCTGCTACAACACGTGTTGTACAAATAGAACCAGGTCCAATACCTACTTTTACGACATCCGCACCTGCTTCAAATAATGCACGTGTACCTTCAGCTGTTGCTACGTTACCAGCAATAATTTCAAGCTCTGGATAAGCAGCACGGATATCTTTAATTGTATCTAATACACCTTGTGAGTGACCATGGGCTGTATCAATAACAACGATATCCACCTGTGCTTCTACTAGCTTTTGAATACGCATCATTGTGTCTTTTGATACGCCCACAGCTGCACCGACTACTAAGCGACCATGTTTGTCTTTTGCTGCATTTGGGAATTCAATTACTTTTTCAATATCTTTAATTGTGATTAAACCTGTTAATTTGCCTTCATCATCAACAATCGGTAATTTTTCAATTTTATGTTGCTGTAAGATTTTTTCTGCATCTTCTAATGTTGTGCCAACTGGTGCAGTAATTAAATCTGACTTTGTCATTACATCATCAATCTTTAAAGAATAATCATCAATGAAACGTAAGTCACGGTTTGTGATAATTCCTACTAGTTTTTGATCGTCCATGTTATTTACGATAGGAACACCCGAAATGCGGTATTTACCCATTAAATGCTCTGCATCGAATACTTGATGCTCTGGTGTTAGGAAGAACGGATTTGTAATAACGCCATTTTCTGAACGTTTTACTTTTTCTACTTCTTCCGCTTGTTCATCAATGCTCATGTTTTTATGGATAATACCAATACCACCTTGACGCGCCATTGCAATCGCCATTTTCGATTCAGTAACTGTATCCATACCTGCACTTACCATTGGGATATTTAATTTAATTTTGGGTGTTAGCTGCACAGATAAATCAACATCTTTCGGTAATACCTGTGAATGTGCTGGTACTAATAATACATCATCAAATGTTAAACCTTCTTTAACAAATTTCGTTTCCCACATTTCGAAAAATTCCTCCTACGTAAAAGAATATTATTGTAAGGTTAACAACGTCGACAGTCGGTGTCAAGAATCTTAGAAAAGAAAAACAATTCAGACTATTGTAAGCCCTTCCTTATATATTATTTACCACTCTAACGCATTTTAATTTAAAGAATTATACTATTACTTTACCAAAGTAAAATAGAGAATAAAGCATAAAAATATGTTTAATATCATTCATTTTTATCTTTACCTGACAAAAGAAGCTCATTTCAAGCAATGAGAAGGGTTTAGCCCAATGAGTAAGTGGAAGAGGAATACCGGTTGGCGATCCGCCAAAACCGTTGTAAAAAATGTAAGAACTATACTTAAATTGTACAGATGGCTCTTTGAAAACTGAAGATAGGAAGGTTGTGACAGGGAATACGTCTGTCACGTAAAATCTTCAACATTCTAAACGCCCCACGCATACCGAAGTGGCGAAAACCAAGCGAAAGTAGGATGCGTGGTGAGTCCAACGTACAAACTTTTTGTGTTTTTCACCGTAAGAACTATGGGTAAAGCCTGCTAAGATAACTAGATTTTAGTCTGGTGTTCGCAGGAATGGTGTCGTCTGAAAAGACATTTTAAGAAGACACCTTTGCGACGGGGATGGTGGCATTTTGATATGAACACCGCAGGAGCGATATTTCTTAACGGATAATTATTAAGAAGTAAAGGGTGTGTCCAGAAATTTTTTACTTTCTGGACACATCCTAGTTAAATAAACAAAAAATATTTCCCAAGAAATGATTCTATCTAAACAGGTCTAAAATATGTAGTTATTACTTAAGCTCTCCGCTTTTTAAGTTAAGGGCAGACTTTGAAATTAAAACAAATAAATAGTCCTTTTTATTTTTCAGAATACAAGTTACTTTAGCTATAAAACATAGATGAGGGCGTGCTAGGCCTTCTGCGCTTACTATAATATAGTTCAAAAGATATTTATATTACCACAAAACGCTATATGCTTAATTATTGCATTTTAATAATGCTCTAGAGAACTTAACAAGTGTTGCCTATTATACGTAAGAAAGAGTTGAAGCATCGTAAGGTAATAGTCCTTTCACCTAAACATAGATAATTTTCACAGTATAAAATTTTATTAGTTCCTAAAAAAGAAAAAAGACCCGATATCATCGAGTCTTTTGTGTGCCTAGCGACGTCCTACTCTCACAGGGGGAAGCCCCCAACTACCATCGGCGCTAAAGAGCTTAACTTCCGTGTTCGGTATGGGAACG